>NZ_JBGLRB010000004.1:0-258564 GCF_041402305.1 Aeromonas sp. S12(2024) | reverse complement strand
GCCGCTCGACTTGCATGTGTTAGGCCTGCCGCCAGCGTTCAATCTGAGCCATGATCAAACTCTTCAATTTAAGTTTGGTTGCTTCGAAAAGCGGCTCAATGAATTGCTGAATTAACTGCTGCAACTTTCGTTGCTTTGGTCACTTCACCAGACATTGAAAATCAAAAATTGTTTTTGATGCTCGATGCTGTGAGTGCCCACACAGATTGCTTGATTCAAATTGTTAAAGAGCGTCACGCTTGTCGCGTTGAGGAGGCGCATGTTACGCCTCTCACTTCGAAAGTCAAGCGATTGTTTTCGCTTTTCTTTCGGCGCCCACTTCGCTAGGAAGCTGGCTCATCAGGTTGGCGTGTTCCGCCGTGCTGGTAGGGGCGCATTATAGGGAGCCGCGCCGGGATGACAAGGGCTTTTTCAGCAAAAAAGGTTCGTTCGCTCAGATATCAAGCAACCACCTCTTTTCTTGCTCAAAATGACATCAATCCTGACTATTGCCGGATTTAAATTGAACATTTGAAAAGCCAATTTATAATTGCCATCTCAAATGTTCAATTGGAATGCCCTCATGCATCAAATCCTCGATAGCCATAAGGAAGAGCAAATCGTCCCGCTGTTCCGCTTGGGGTTCCGACCCTTCTTCTTGTTCGGGGCTCTGTTTGCTGCCGTCGCCATGTTGCTCTGGCTGGGGCAGCTCAACGGTTGGCTAACCTTGCCAGGGATTGCCAACCCGATCTGGTGGCATGGTCATGAAATGCTGTTTGGTTTCGGTGCAGCCATCGTCGCGGGCTTTCTGCTCACCGCGGTGCAGAACTGGACGGCCCATCCCGGTATTCGGAGCTGGCCATTGGCGCTGGTGGTGGGGTTGTGGATATTGCCAAGGACCTTGTTACCCTGGCTGGGTGAAGAGAATACGCTCCTGATGGTGGCAGACCTGCTCTGGTTGCCGCTTTGCACCTGGTTCCTTGCCAAGCCTATCTTGATAACCCGGCAATGGCGCAACCTCTTCTTCGTGCCCCTGTTGCTGATACTGACCTTGCTCAATGGTGCCAGCTGGTTATGGCAGGCCGATTGGACCACCGTTGAGCACCTATTGATCACCACTGTGCTGTTGTTTACCACCCTGATCGCCGTGATGGGGGGAAGGGTAATTCCGTTCTTCACCGCCCGAGCAACCGGTCAGGAGAAAGCTGCACCTCTACTCTGGCTGGAACGGACTGCGCTCGCGACACTGTGGCTTATCTTGCTCTGCTGGCTGTTACTCCCCACCCAATGGGTCACCAGCATATATATAGTGCCTCTCTATATAGTGGCGGCGAGTTTGCATCTGTGGCGGCAACTACGTTGGCATCTGCCATCGACCCTTGCGCATCACCTGCTGTGGTCACTCCATCTCGCCTATCTGTTTATCCCTCTTGGCCTGCTCGCCCTTGCGGCACATAGCGCGGGTCTGCCCATCACGTTGTCGATGGCCAGTCACCTGCTCAGCGCAGGCTGTATGGGCACCATGATCCTGGGCATGATTGCGCGAGTCTCCCTCGGCCATAGCGGTCGGGCCTTGCAGGTAGGACGCAGGATCACTGGCGCATTCGCCCTGGTTATCGCTGCCGCTACAATGCGGGTGACGATTCCGCTGTTCTGGCCTGCTTATACCCTGCATGGCTGGAACCTCAGCGCGCTTGCCTGGATCGCTGCCTATGGTCTGTTTGTCTGGGTCTATACCCCGATACTGATCCGCCCCAGAGCAGATGGTCGACCGGGTTGATGACTGCGGAACATGTTCAGGGTGTTGCCACCGGATAGTGGATGAGGTTGTGGAAAATCGCCGGGGCTATGCCCAGATTGCGATAACCGTGGGGACGGTCGGCAGCAAAACGCACCGCCTCTCCTTGCACCAATGAACGCCACTCCCCTTCCACCAGCACCTCCATCATGCCGCTGATGACGATGACATGTTCGGTCACTCCCGGCTCATGGGGCTCGGATTCACGCTGGTAACCCGGCAACAGGGTTAGCTCAAGCAACTCGAAACCAAACCGGTTTTCATAAGGGAAGAGCGGTGCCACTTGCATGCCCTCTCCCGCAGGCTGCTGGCGAATAGCATCGGCGGTGCGATAGAGCACCTCTGCCTGCACTGCGGGTGTGGGCTCAATGAAACTGGAAAATGAGACTCGAAAACCGGTGGCTATCTTCCACAGCGTCGCCACTGTCGGGCTGGACTCTCCCCGCTCAATCTGCCCCAGCATCGCCTTGCTGACACCCGTTTCGCGCGCGGCGGCCTCCAGGCTCCAGCCGCGCTCGCTGCGCAGCCCCTTCAGTCGAGCAGCCAGATGCTGACTCATCTCTTGCATAACTGCCTCTTTATTACTCTTGCACGATGCGCCTTGTGCGCTATAGCGCCCGGCGATATAGTCAAAGTTTTATTGTACGTAATAACGCACAGCGCGTCACAACGCCAAGAGGAAGAGTCATGCCCTTCGCACTCCCCCATCTGGTCGCAGGCTTTATCGCCGTGATGGTCGGCTACACCAGTTCCGTTATCCTGATCATCCAGGCCGCCACGGCAGCAGGTGCTGATACTGCTCAAGTCGCCTCCTGGCTCTGGACGCTGGGGATCGGCATGGGGGTGAGCTGCATCGGCCTCTCTCTCTATTACCGCATACCCATACTAACCGCCTGGTCCACACCGGGCGCGGCACTGCTGATCACCACGCTGGGCAACTTCACTCTGGCGGAAGCGATCGGCGCCTTTGTGATCTCCTCCCTGCTGATCACTCTGTGTGGCATCAGCGGCTGGTTCGACCGTTTGATGAAACATATCCCGGCTCCACTGGCCGCCTCCATGCTGGCTGGCGTGCTGCTCAAATTCGGGTTGGATCTGTTCAAGGTCGCCCCGCAAGATCCCTTGCTGCTTGGCACCCTGCTGCTGACCTTCCTGCTGGGTCGTCATCTCTGGCCCCGCTATACCATGGTGCTGGTACTGGGAGTGGGGATGCTGATCTGCAGCGTGCGGGGGGATTTGCAAATGGGCACCCTTCACTGGCAACTCGCCAGCCCGGTCTGGACATGGCCAGCCTTCTCCCTTGATGCTCTGTTTGGTATCGCGCTGCCGCTGTTCATTGTCACCATGACATCGCAAAACATGCCGGGGATTGCCATCTTGCGAGCCCACGGCTATCAGCCTGCCACCTCCTCGCTGATCAGCTGGACCGGCCTGACCGGCCTGCTGCTCGCCCCTTTTGGCGGCTATGCCTTCAATCTGGCCGCCATCACTGCCGCCATCTGCATGGGAAAAGAGGTCGACCCGGATACCAAGCGCCGCTGGCCTGCTGCGGTTTGGGCGGGTTGCTTTTATCTCGTGACCGGCTGCTTCGGTGCGACCGTCGCAGCCCTGTTTAGCGCCTTTCCGGCAGCCCTTGTCACCTGCATCGCTGGTTTGGCCCTGCTAGGTACCATCGGCAGCAGCCTGCACTCTGCCTTGCAAGAGAATGAAGCGCGAGAAGCTGCGCTGCTCACCTTTATCATTACCGCGTCCGGGATCAGCCTGCTCGGCATCGCGGCAGCCTGCTGGGGTCTGCTGATTGGTCTGGCTATCTATCAGTTCCAATTATATCGACAAAGGAATCAATTGAACCTCAAACCGTGAACCTCTGCACACTATCCAGATAAAATGATTCACAAGTGAAACTAATTTCCCTCTAGTGGTGTCAGGGCGCCAATCTTCCCGGACATGGTGCCCTGTCAGGTTCCATGCAACGGAGTATAAAAATGAAAAATCAGGCTGTCTTGTTACTACTGGCCATACTGGGTGCTACGAGCGTCCAGGCTGCCGATACGGATCGAGAGCTGGCTCGCCAGCTCGCACTTCAGCAGAAAAACCTGCTGCCCCTACTGAGCAATCAGCAATACCAGAGCCCGCTTCCCAACCTGCTGCAGAAGGCCAGCCCGCGCCTTAAGCGGCAGGCGAGCGATGCCAACCAGGCAGCCATCAGCCGGCAAGGACTGGATGGCGAGGTCAAGCAACTGATGCAGTTGCGGCTGGCCAACACCGATCAGGCCGCCGCACTGCAACAAGGGGTCGAACCGCTGGTCGCCTATGTTCCAAGTGGAGACGAGAAGAGCTGGAGCGCCATTGAAGCGTTCGACAGCGCTGGCAATCCCGTCTATCTGGATGTGGACAAGGCACCGGCCCGGCCGGTTCTGGTAGTCGAAGCCGATCCCGTCAAAGCCAAAAACGCAGGCTTGAAGGTGATGCGCAAGGCGCTGGCCGATGCGGATCTGCAAAGCGCTCCGCGAGTAGCAGCCAGCACGGCGCCACTCAAGACCAGTATCCTGAAAAAGATCAGACTGAAGGATGATCAGGAGCCCTGGCTGCTCGGCGCAGCCGAAGTGTATGCGGTGGTCGCAGGGGTTAATCCCAGCCGGGATGAGCCTGTGGTCGATATTGTCGACATGCCCTACCTCGACTATGACAACACAGACTACACCCCCAACCAGATCCTGGTTTACTGGGATCGCTATCGTTGGGGTGCCGTCGATGTGGTGATGATGGAGCAGGATGACAACGTCAACTACAAGGAGCTGAGCGCCCTGCTGATTGAAGCCCTCAAACTCGGCTTTACCGCGGGTGGCGTGCCGGAAGCCCTGCCCTTCCTCGATCTCGGCGGTCGCATCGTCAAGGCGCTGCCCGACTCCTGGATGACCAACAACGACGACTATCTGGATACCTTCTACACACTGGAGCAGGATCAGGTCTATCGTCAGTATCCGGGGGCTGCCGGTAATGCGGTTATCGATCTTGAGCCAAAAGAGATCGCCCCGACCAGACCTTGATAATCGGCCATAACGAAAAAGCCAATGAGCAACTCATTGGCTTTTTGCTTTTATCGCGGTGACCACCGGTCAACCCTTGGGACGAACCCCCAGAGTATGGCAGATGGCATAAGTCAGCTCGGAGCGGTTCAGGGTATAGAAGTGGAAATCCTTCACCCCTTCCTGACTCAGCACGCGCACCTGATCGATGGCGATGCTCGCCCCCACCAGATTGCGGGTCATCTGATCGTTATCCAGCCCCTCGAAACGCTGATGCATCCAACGCGGGATCTTCACGTTGGTAAAACCGGCAAACTTGGCCAGGGTCTGATAGTTGGAGACCGGCAGGATCCCCGGCACGATTTCGGCATCGATACCGATGGCGGCACAGCGATCCCGAAAGCGCAAATACGTTTCCACATCGAAGAAGAACTGAGTGATGGCGCGGTTGGCACCGGCATCGATCTTGCGCTTGAGGTTGAGCAGGTCGGATTGCGCACTCTTGGCCTCCGGGTGCCCTTCAGGATAGGCGGCAACCGAGATATCGAAGTCGGCCTCTGACTTGAGCAGGGCAACCAGATCGGTGGCATACATATCCGGCTTCTCCAACCCCTGCGGCAAATCACCGCGCAGAGCCACGATGTGACGAATACCGCTATTCCAGTAGTCGCGGGCGATGGTGCGCAGCTCGTCGCGACTGGCATCGATACAGGTCAGGTGCGGCGCGGCAATCAGGCCTGTCCGCTCCTTTATGTCCTTGATCACCTTGTGGGTGCGATCACGGGTGCCAGAGTTGGCACCATAGGTGACGGAGACGAACTTGGGTTCCAGCACTTTCAGCCGTTCGATGGACTGCCAGAGGGTATTTTCCATCCCTTCACTGTTGGGCGGAAAAAACTCGAAACTGACCGATATATCGCCATTCAAATCTGCCAAGCTCTGGTTGAGCGCCTCAACCTGACGTGCACTGTGAAAACCCATCTGCTCTTCTCCCTGTCCTGCAATCCATCTGTCTACGTCAAAACGGATGTTTGGACGTCTAAACGTCTTTATATTTATGGGCAAAACGACACAAAGTCAACAGGGATTTACCTCACATCCGATCTGACGAACTTCATATTTACAAAATTAACGGTACGTAACCGAAAAGTGCCCATCCCAAAATTGCCCCACTCGAGTTATGATGGGGGCAGATCGTCCTGGACGTTCTGAATCTGCGTGTGATTGTTTGGCCGGAGGTTTCTCCGGCCCCTTTTCATCTATTTCCCACTCCTGCCGATAACAGAATGAGTCTTTGCAGGAGCACCATCATGGATACCCACCCCGGCTTTGCCACCGACTTGCTGTTTGATCGCTACCAGGGCGAGGTCATCCAGCATGAGCAGTTCTGGACGGTTCGCACGCCGGATGCTCCCGACTACTACTTCGGCAACTACCTGCTACTCCCCAACCCACCCAGCGACCGTGACAAAGGCTGGCTGGAAGCCACATTTGATCAGCTGATCGGCCAGGATCCTCGAGTGCG
The DNA here is from genome assembly GCF_041402305.1 of Aeromonas sp. S12(2024). Taxonomy (NCBI): domain Bacteria; kingdom Pseudomonadati; phylum Pseudomonadota; class Gammaproteobacteria; order Aeromonadales; family Aeromonadaceae; genus Aeromonas; species Aeromonas sp. S12(2024). The sequence goes on along the minus strand of NZ_JBGLRB010000004.1, from coordinate 252,233 downwards.
CCACCGCACCTTCCAATGGCCACTGGCGGCCGGACAAAACAGCCGGATCGCCGGTTTTGTCGCAACGGGTTACCAATATATGGAGTGCGTGGTGCTGGCGCTGGATGAGCAGAGCTGCCCACCCCCTCACGACGACATGAACAAGGTTGAGGCACGCACCTTCACCACTGCCGATTGGCCTGAGTGGCTCGACTTCGAACTCCATGAGCGGGATGAGGGGCACTCGGAACAGAGTTATCTCCCCTATCTGCAATCCCGCCAGGCGCTCTATCAGGCCATGATTGCCGATGGTCTCGGGGACTGGTGGGGGATCTGGCGAGAGGGTCAACTGGTCGCCAGCTGTGGCCTCTTCTTTTGCGGCACACTTGGGCGCTTCCAGTTGGTACGCACGCACCATGCGTGGCGCAATCAGGGGTTATGCCGCCAGCTGCTGAGTCAAGTGGCTCGCGCAGGATTGTCACGCGCCAAACAACTCATCATAGTGGCTGACGAGCACTACCATGCCCAGCGCATTTACCGCTCTCTGGGGTTTGCCCCGGTTGCCCGCATCGGCAGCCTCTGCCGCTGGCCCCACGAAGCACAATAAAGCGATACATGCTGGCCACGAGCCATAAAAAAACGGGAGGCTGATGCCTCCCGTTTTTATTGATGCCGATGACCTATTGCTGTGGCTGCTGTGGCGCTTCCAACTCGTTGGAGAGCGCCTGCTCCACCTCATCCGACGGCGCCGGTAATGGGGCCGCTGATACGGGTTCTGCGGGAGTCACAGCAGGTGACACCACGGCCGATGTTTCACTGGTCGCGGGGGCTGCGGACACCTCAGTCGTCGGCGCTGAAACAGGAGCAGGGGCAACCGCATCACACTGACAATCCGTGCTCTTGGCCTTGTTGCCCTGATGAGGGGCATACCAGCCCCTCAAGCCACCTTCCAGTCGATCTGCGGCAGCCTTGGGCTCCATCTTGCCAAGCAACACAGCCTGACTCACCTCGGCCAGTTCATCCCCCAACTTGGGCGTACCACGGGAGAGGATCTGGGTCGCCACCCGAATGGTCGAGTCACACTGATCACGCCACTCCATCATCTCTTTGGCCGCCGGATTGGTGACATCGAAGAAGTGGTTGGAGAGGGAGAAGAATCCCGGCAACGAGTTGGTATAGAGCTCGGCAAATTGCGGCGTCGTCAGCCACTGCAGGAAAGCCATCGCCCCCTCTTTGTTCTTGCTGGCAGGGTTCATCCCCATACCGATATCGGTATGGTCGGTAAAGAAACAGCCATCACCCTGTTTGGCCACCGGCGGACGCATGACGCCAAAATCGACCTTGCCGGTGAAGGGAGCAATCTCCCAGGAGCCCGCCACATAGAAGGCAGCCTTGCCCGAAGTGAACAACTCGTTGCTGGTCGCGTAATCGCGGCTCTCTCCACCTTCACCGAGGTAGGAACGCCAGCGGGCCAGCTCGTCGAACACCTTCACATATTGCGGGTTGTCCAACCGCTCCTGCCCGCCAATCAAAGCCAGACGGCCGTCCTCTCCCTTCCAGTAGTTGGGGCCAATGTTCTGGAACCCCAGTTCGGAGGCAACCCAGCTCTCGGAACCGCTCATGGCCAGCGGCACATAGCGACCGTCGGCCTTGATCTTGTCCAGCACGGCGAAGAACTGATCGCGGGTTTGCGGCAAGGTGAGTCCCAACTCACTGAAGATCTTCTTGTTATAGAAGAAGCCATGGATCACCGAGGCCATCGGCACGCAGAAGGTCTGGGCACCGGAATCGGTCTGCCAGGGTGACTGGGCAAAACTCGGGAAGTTCTCCATCCCCGCCATTTCGGTCAACTCGGCCAGATGGCCCGCCTTGAACAGGGCGAGCGAGTCATCAAACGGACGACAGGTAATGAGATCCCCCGCCTTACCGCCTTTCAGGCTCTCCCACAGGGTGGGCATGTAGTTGACGTTCTGCACCGGATGAAAACTCACCTTGATACCGGGATGCGCCGCTTCAAAGGCCGGGATGATTTTCTGCTCCCACAACGCCTTGTCATCGGTTCGCCAGCTTTCAATCACCAACTCGCTGGCCATCAGCTGGCCACACAACAGGAGACTCAGGGCTCCAATCCACTTTTTAGACATAAGCCCTCCTAGACCTTGAAATGTGCGATCAATTGCTGCTGTTTGGCGACCAGGTCGGCCAGTACTTCACTGCTGCTGGCGGATTCGCGCGCCTCCCGCTCGGTCTCGTATGCCACATCGGCAATACCGGCGATATGACGAGCGACCCCCTGACTGACGGAGATCTGCTCCTGAGCAGCATGGGCCACCTGATCCGCCATCGACTTGATGGCCCCCATCCGATCGGCAATGGATTGCAGCGCCACATCCATCTCGCGAGTCTGCTCAACACAGCTCTGGGTCTGCTCCTGGCTACGCCCCATCACTTCAACCACATGCTTGCTGGAACTTTGCAGGTTCTCAATCATCCCCTGGATCTCTTCGGTCGAAGTCTGGGTGCGATTGGCCAGCGCCCGTACCTCATCGGCCACCACCGCAAAACCGCGACCTGCATCGCCAGCACGGGCCGCTTCGATGGCGGCGTTCAACGCCAGCAGGTTGGTCTGCTCGGCAATGCTGCGGATCACATCGAGAATGCTGCCAATGTTGTTACTGAATTCCCCAAGTTTGTAGGTGATCCCGACCGCCTCTTCCATGGCGCCAGCCAGCTGCTCGGTGATCCGGCGAGTGGTGGCCACTTTCTGGCGACCATTGCGCGCCTCTTCGTCAGCCAGATCCACTTCCCGCTTGGTGCCATCGGTAGAGCGGGCCACCTCGGTCGCACTCACTTCCAACTCGGTAATGGCGGCGGCTACCTGATCAGTCTGGCTCTTCTGCTCCTGCACCCGGGACATGGCCCGTTCGCTGATCTCGGCAGCGCGACTCGCCTCGTCCACCAGATGGCGGGAGCCCGCATTGATTTGGGAGAGCAGCTCGCCAGTCTTGCCCGCCAGCGTATCGATGGAGCGAGAGAGGCTGCCAAATTCGCAACTGCTGCGGTAGTTGATGCGCCGTGTCATGTCGCCGGCCGCCATGTAATCGAGCTCCTTGTTGATCATCTGCAACGGACGCTGAATGCTGCGTGCCGTGGTATAGCCGATCACCAGTGCGGCAGCAGCCGACATCGCGGCAACCACCAGGATCCAGAAGCTGGCACTGCTGACCGCCTCATCCGCATTGACACGGCTCTCGCTGGCGATGGCTCCGGCAGACTTGCCCATCTCATCGAGCAAATTGAGGCTGTTGACCAGACTGGCATCCAGCTGTTGATTCTGAGTAGCCAACGACAGCTCCAGTTGTTGGGCCTGACGCATGGTCGCCAGCAATCCCTGAGCGCCGAGCGCCAGCTCCTGCATCCGATCCAGGTTGGAGACAAAGCGCGCTTTCACATCATCGGGCACCAGCACCCGCTCCAACCGCTTGCGGGCCATCTCGATATCCTTGCTCAACACCTTTTCCAGCTCGTTCAGGTCGGTTTTGGCATCGGCACGACGGATATTCTTCAGATCGCGGGCGATACCCGAGGTAATAAGCTCCGCCTTGTTGCGCATGGAGCGTTTGCTGGCGGTCTGTTGCAGCAGCAGATCCGCCGCCCACTGGTAGGTATCCTCAAGGCGGATAAATTCCATCTCCAGCTTGTGGCGCTGATCTAATGCACTAACCCACTGCCGATGCTTGGCCAACACCTGATCCGCCAAGCCATAAAATTGAGTGGTAGCACTCTCGACCTGCTGGAAGCGGGCACGAGCATCCGCTACATCGGTAAATTTACCCATCTCCTGACTCAGCTGGGCGAAGCGGTTCTGCTGCTCCTTGAACTGATTGGCCAGCTGCGGCAACTGGGCGGCATCTTCACTGGTGCGGTAGACCAGCACCCAGCGGTTACTATCCTGCAGTGCACCCTTGAGACCTGCGACAGCCACTACCAGCGGGGTTGCCCGGTCAGATACGGCAGAGAGGCCGTCATTTATACCCTTGATTTTAAAGGTACTGATCACACCAAGCAGGATCAGCAACAGCAGCATCAACACGAATCCGGCGATGATCCGCTGCACGATAGATAAGCCCATGGAGACATCCTCACTCATTGGGGGAAGGTAAAGTGAACATAGTCACTATCGGCAGGGGTGGCGAATAACTGAAATAAAGCGGCAGGTATTTAATTGATTTGTATCGGGTTGGATCACAGTACAGACAAAATCAGACAACCAAAAAAGCCCGGCACAAGCCGGGCTGAAAGAGACGTACTTTGCTATCTTCCGCGGTCCGTTCAGAACCGCAGTCAGAATCATTAGAAGCGGTAGCCAACACCCACCATAAAGGCCATCGGGTCGACCTTGGTATTAATGGTGCCAATCGCTGTATGCACATCGGTATCGATATCCATGATCCAGGCTGAACCGTTGACAAACCAGCGGTCAGTGATCGCCATATCGATACCAACTTGTCCGGCAACCCCCCAGGAGTCATCGACTTTGACATCGGTTCCTGACAGTGCACCACGACCCTCTTCATCAAAGAAGGTGGTGTAGTTCACGCCAATACCGACATACGGGCGAACCTTGCTTTGAGCATCGCCAAAATAGTACTGACCCATCAGAGTCGGCGGCAAATGCTTGATCTTGGCAACTTCAGCGCCACCCAGTTTGACTGAATGAGAGAAGGGGGTTGCAGCCAGCAATTCGACACCCCAGTTATCAGTAATCATGTAAGAGAGAGTCAATCCCAATTGCATGTTGTCATTAATTTCCAGCTCTACAGGCGTGCTGCTTTCCTGCGGCGATACAAATGCCAAACCACCACGAACCAGAATATCACCAGCCTGATGGGCCATGGCGAAAGGAGAGGTCACTGCAGCGGCAATCATCAGAGGAAGTAATTTTTTCATCACGTAATCCCTTTTTTTGTTTTCATTTGATGCTGTAAGCCCGCTGACTATATGCCCTTGTAAATGCAAAGTTATTGACTTGGAGCAAAGGTTGCACAGAAATAAATCGATTGGTGTGACATCTTTGCGCGCCATCCCAATCTCGTTGAGTCCCCAGACAACAAGCCGAAATACCTGTTTCGACAGGTTGTAACTACCCGCACCCAGCGCCAAAAGGAGCAAACAAACCACACCTTATTGCGCGGCAGAGCGGCTATTAATTGTTGTTAATATGGGCAAATCAGCGTATTTTTTGCGCCATACAAGTTACTGGGAAGTAATGGTTTATTTATGAAAAATGAGTCGAAATGGCAAAAGGTGGGGGCCTTTCTCGCGGCCGTGTGGGGAATCGGATCCTTTCTCTTTATCCTGCTCGGTTTTATTGTCGCCCTGGCCTATCTGGTATTGGTACGGCAGGGTTAATCCGGATTGATAGAGTGCAGCAGGGTGATATTCCCCCCTTCAGCAAGCTGTTCCGGAGTCTGGCCCATTCCCTCAGCAGAGAGGCTACCAGCGTAGCCACACCACCGATTTCGCCCGCCGACTTTGGCCTGATACAGCGCCATGTCCGCCAGTTTGAAGCTATGACTCCAGAATGAATCCGGGTACTCCGGGTGCAACGGATAGCGGCAGAACCCCAGCGACACCGTCAACCAGAGTGGCGCATCCTCTTTGCCAAAGCGGTGCTGAGCGACACGCTGGCGCAGATATTCGACCCGCAGCGCCAACTCTTGCTCGTCATCCACCTGCAACAGCAACAAGAACTCCTCCCCGCCCAGCCGGATGATCGGCTCGCGCTCTCCTGTCACCACCTTGCGCAGCAGATCCGCCAGCTGTTTCAGCACCAGATCCCCGATGTCATGGCCAAGGCGGTCATTGATCCGCTTGAAATGATCCAGATCCAGCAGCAATAACAGACAAGGTTTGGCCCGGTTGGCCTGCAACCAACCATCGAGATAGCGACGATTGAAACAACGGGTCAAGGGGTCGGTGAATGCAGCCATCTCCATCTGGCTGGATTTTTCCAACAAATCATCGTGTTGCTGCCTGACCTTGCTGGCCATCTCCTTGAACTTGCCGCTCAAGGTCGCCATCTCGGCGCTGCTGTCGATATAGGGGATCAAGGTGGCATCTGGCCGATCGCCAAAGCGTTGCAGCGCCGACACCAGCTGCTGCAACGGGGTAAGCACAATGCTGTTAAGCCGATACATGGCGATCATGACGCAGATAAAACTGATAAACAGCATGCCGATAAAGGTCCAGAGCGCCCCCTCCATGACGCCACTCAAGATCTTTCTCTCCTCCTCAATCACCAGAGTCAGCACCGGCTGGTTATCGCTGTTGAGCAGTCGCACCTCTCCCCTGAGCCGGGTGAGCCCAAGGTCAATCAGGCGATACGTTATTTGCGGTTTCAGTGGTTTGAAGGTAGCGGTGACATCCAGATTGGCGTGGGAGATCGCCAGAGGCAGCGCGGTACGCTCCGATACCTGCTCGAGATAGGCCTTGTCGAGCCAACGTACAACCAGCAAGAAACCGTTGAACGGTGCCGACTCGTCACTGTTTCTGATCGGCTGCCACGAGTACATCAGCGGCCCCCACTGGGAAGCACGGATCCCATGCAGATTGATGCCCCCTTGCGCCACCGAGCGCGCCCTTAACTGCTTTTTCAGTTCATCAAGGAAGTAGGGAAACTGGTCCGGATTGATCCCCGGCGCATCGGGTAGCAGGGTGCGCGTCCAGATTTCGTAACCGGCGAGATCCATGAAGCTCATCAGGTTGAGACTAAAATCCCGCATCGGCATATCACTGAACAGGTTGGATTCGATGTACGCCCTGCTTTTGTTGTCCATAAAACGGTGACTGTCATCCCAGATGCCCCAATCCCGACTGAATGCATCCAGAGCGGCCACATCCGCCTGCACCGCCTTGGTCACGCGCAGCAGATGCTCCTTCATTCGCTGCTCTTCAATCCGGCTGGCAGACGGGATCTGGGCCCACGCCAGCAGGACCAGCAATAGCAGGATCGCCCCCAGCCAGATGGGGAACATGGAGTAAGCCAACTGATGATCAATCGTGCGCGGAGCCTGAGCCATAACCCGATATATCCATTACCATGACGCTGAGATGCCAAGCCTGCACCACTTGACGAGCTTCTCCCTATGCTCCCGATTTTTATAACAAAAAGGGGCCAAAGGCCCCTCGATTATAACGGCTTATCGCGCCAATAGCGGTCGTAAAAAACGAGCTGTATGAGACTCTTTATTGGTGCAAATCTCTTCCGGCGTCCCCGTCACCAGAATGCTGCCACCACCGGCGCCTCCCTCCGGTCCCAAATCGACGATCCAGTCGGCAGTTTTTACCACATCAAGGTTGTGCTCGATGATGACGATGGTGTTGCCGCGATCCCGCAACTGGTGCAGCACCTTGAGTAGCTGCTGGATGTCGTGGAAGTGCAGCCCTGTGGTCGGCTCATCCAGAATGTAGAGAGTCTGACCGGTGTCCCGCTTGGAGAGCTCACGCGCCAGCTTGACCCGCTGCGCCTCGCCGCCCGACAGCGTGGTGGCCGACTGGCCGAGACGGATATAGGAGAGGCCCACATCCATCAGGGTCTGCAGCTTGCGTGCCACCGCCGGCACCGGATCGAAGAACTCGCGGGCATCTTCCACCGTCATCTCGAGGATTTCGTGGATGTTCTTGCCCTTGTATTTCACCTCCAGGGTCTCGCGGTTGTAGCGCTTGCCCTTGCAGACGTCGCACGGCACGTAGACATCCGGCAGGAAGTGCATCTCTACCTTGATGACCCCGTCCCCCTGGCACGCTTCGCAGCGGCCCCCTTTCACGTTGAAGGAGAAGCGGCCCGGCTGATAGCCGCGTGAACGCGCCTCCTGGGTGCCGGAGAGCAGCTCGCGGATCGGAGTGAACAAACCGGTATAGGTGGCCGGGTTGGAGCGCGGGGTACGGCCGATGGGGCTCTGGTCGATATCCACCACCTTGTCCAGATGCTCCAGCCCCTCGACGCTGCGATAGGGTGCCGGGGTGGACTCGGTGGCCTTGTTGAGCTCGCGGTGGGCGATGCGGAACAGGGTGTCGTTGATCAAGGTCGACTTGCCGGAGCCGGAGACACCTGTAACGCAGGTCATCACTCCGATGGGCAGATCCAGGTTGACGTTGCGCAGGTTGTTGCCGCTCGCCCCCTTGAGTTTCAACCACTTGCCGGTGAGCGGGGTGCGCTCGGCCGGAATGGCGATCTGTTTGCGACCGGAGAGGTAGTCACCGGTCAGCGACTCCGGATTGTCGATGATCTGCTGGGGGGTGCCCTGCGCAACAATTTCGCCACCGTGCACGCCCGCCCCCGGGCCGATATCGAGCACATGGTCGGCGAGTCGAATGGCATCCTCATCGTGCTCCACCACGATCACCGTGTTGCCCAGATCGCGCAGATGGGTGAGGGTCTTGAGCAACCGCTCGTTGTCGCGCTGATGCAGACCGATGGAGGGCTCATCCAGCACGTACATCACCCCCACCAGACCGGCACCGATCTGGCTGGCCAGCCGGATCCGCTGCGCTTCGCCGCCGGAGAGGGTCTCTGCGCTGCGCGACAGGCTCAGGTAGTTGAGACCCACATTCACCAGGAAGCCAAGCCGCTCGACGATCTCTTTCAAGATCTTCTCGGCAATCTGGGCGCGCTGGCCGGTGAGGTTCAACCCTTCGAAGAAGGCGAGCGCATCGCCGATGGACTGCTCGGCAATGGCCGGCAGGTTGCGGTTGTCGACGAAGACGTGACGCGCCTCTTCCCGCAGTCGGCTGCCACCGCAGCTGGTACAGGATTTGTTGGCGATGTATTTGGAGAGCTCTTCACGCACCGAGTTGGACTCGGTTTCCCGGTAGCGTCGCTCCATGTTGTGCAGGATCCCCTCGAACGGGTGCTTGCGCACCACCACATCGCCGCGATCGTTCATGTAGCGGAACTCGATCTCGGTGCGACCGGAGCCACGCAGGATCACCTCTTGGGTCTTGAGCGGCAGATCCTCCCACGGCGTCTCCAGATCGAACTTGTAGTGCTCGGAGAGAGATTTCAGCATCTGAAAGTAGTAGAAGCTGCGCTTGTCCCAGCCACGGATGGCGCCGTTGGCCAGACTGATGGCCGGATCGCCGATCACCTTGGCCGGGTCGAAGTACTGCTGCACCCCGAGACCGTCACAAGTCGGGCAGGCACCGGCCGGGTTGTTGAAGGAGAAGATGCGCGGCTCCAGCTCCGACATGGAGTAGCCGCACTCCGGGCAGGCGAAGTTGGCGGAGAAGGTCATGGGGGCGACCCCCTCCTCCCCGTCCATCGGCACTACCAGTACGATGCCACCGGAGAGGGTCAGCGCCGTCTCGAACGACTCGGCCAGACGCAAGGCAAGGTCCTCGCGCACCTTGAAGCGATCCACCACCACCTCGATGGTGTGCTTCTTATGCAGCTCCAGAGTCGGAGGATCTGAGAGATCGCACACCTCGCCGTCGATGCGGGCACGGATGTAGCCCTGAGCCGCCAGATTCTCCAGCAGCTTTGTGTGCTCCCCCTTGCGGTCACGCACCACCGGGGCCAGCAACATCAGCTTGCTCCCCTCCGGCTGAGCCAGCACCTGATCCACCATCTGGCTGATGGTCTGGGCGGCAAGCGGAATGGCGTGGGTCGGACAGCGCGGCTCACCGACCCGGGCAAACAGCAGACGCAGGTAGTCGTAGATTTCGGTGATGGTGCCGACGGTCGAGCGCGGGTTATGGGAGGTAGACTTCTGCTCGATGGAGATGGCGGGCGAGAGCCCCTCGATATGGTCAACGTCCGGCTTCTCCATCAAGGAGAGGAATTGGCGAGCATAGGCGGAGAGGGACTCCACATAGCGGCGCTGCCCCTCGGCATAGAGGGTATCGAACGCCAGAGAGGATTTGCCCGAACCGGAGAGGCCGGTGACCACGATCAGCTTGTCGCGGGGCAGGGTCAGATTGATGTTCTTGAGGTTGTGGGTGCGAGCACCCCGGACCACGATCTTTTCCATCTTGTTGCACGCTCGATACAGAAACCTGAGCGAGTCAGTATGGCATAGAGACTACTGGATGAATAGACAGTCATGAGATGAAATGCGCATCATCCGGCGCACCCCATCTGCTCTTTTTTCTCCACCAGCAGCCGCTCGTTTTGCCATATCCGGGCGGTGACCTCGACCCGATAGGGGCAACGCAAACCCAGCCCTATTTTGCCAACCGCCATGACCACTCCAGCCTGCAGCGACAGATTACGGCTCTGGCGCTGAGTCGTGCTCCCGGCCGCCCCTTCGCCATGCACCAGCAACCTGAAGCTCACCTTCAAATTGCGCTTGCTGAGCAGCGTCGGTGCCAGTGACAGCCCCTGTTCGCTCTGCACCATATTGAGGGACAAGCGGATCGACGGATCGGGTTCTATCTCGGTTTCCCTTGCAGTTGCTGGTGAAGGAACGCGATAAACCAGTATCAACCCACAGAGCAGCACCAATAAAAGAGGGGCCCGCAGGCCCCTGAATCCGGAGATGACCATCAGTTGCTACCAGAACCCTGATAGACATAGGCCATGTTATCGCTGCCATAGACAGTCACATTGGCAGTGTTGAGGCTGTCGGTTTGTGCTACGTCGACTTCATTATTGCCACCGCCCATGCCGCCATTGACGTAAACGTTGGCCACGTGTTTTTCACCGAACTGGCTCACGGTGAGCGTGTTGTCGCTACCCAGATAGGATTCGACCTTGGCGCTGTTCAGTTTCCCATCCTGAGTCACTGTCACCACAGAGTCAGAGTGAGACGCATCGGCATAAGCCCAGTTGTCAGTGCCTTTCTGAGCCACGACCAGCTCGTTGTCCGAGCCCCAGGTCCAGGCTCCTTTGCCCTCAACGCCACGCGCGGCAGCAACCTGGTTGCCAGTGCCGTTCTGGTCAATATCGACCTTGTTGCGACTACCTTCCTCTTGCACTGCATTGGCATAGTTGTCGCTACCCAACTGATCGATAGTGACAGACCCACCCACGCTGCTGGCCAGCTGATCAACCACTGCCTGGTTATTGCTGCCATTCTGAGTGACCTGTGCAGTGTTGCCAGACCCCTGCTGGTTGGTATCGGCCTGGTTGCCATTACCCAGCTGAGTCACGACCGCCGTTTCACCAGTTCCGCTCTGTCTGGCATTGGCGATGTTCTCGTTACCATTCTGGGTGATGGTCAACAGATCCTCAGAACCTCTCTGCTCAGAGTCGATCTGGTTACGACTCCCGGTCTGGGTCAGAAGGGCGGTTTCACCGGAACCAGCCTGCTTGGCCAGCAGGTTGTTCCCTTGTCCGGCGGTTGCACCAGACTGCTGGGCTGTCACGCTGCCAGCGGTCCCGCTTTGCTCCACTGTTGCCACGTTGGCCAGCCCCAGCTGAGTGACCTCGGCAGTGTTGTCATTGCCACTTTGCTTGACGACCGCAGAGGTGCCCTCGTTTGCGCCGTAACCGAAGTTGCTTGTACGTTGTGCGACTAAGGCCGTGTTATTGCCACCCTCTTGAGCCACGCTGGCAACGGCACCATCGGATTCGCGTTGATCGACATCCGCAATATGCCCACCTTCTCCTGACTGGGTAATGGTCGCGCTGGCATAATCAGACCAGTAGTTATTGATCTGCGCACTGTTATCGTTCGATTGCTGCTCAATCACTGAATTGGCACGGTCACCATCATCCTGCTTGATACGGGCATCGTTACCATCACCAAGCTGGCTCACCCTGGCCGTGGCCTCACCGTTGTAGTACTGCTGGGTAATCGAGGCCTTGTTCAGCTGTCCGTTGGTATCAATGGTCGCGGTCGATTTATTGGTCACCCCCTGCTGCAATACCTCCCCTTCGTTCTTGCCACCGGCTTGCTTGATATCAGCAGTGGAAGCACCGGTATTGCGCTGCTCGGTCAAGGCGAGGTTGTCGTTACCCTGTTGATAGATCGCCGCCTTGTTAGCCGTGCTCTCCTCAACCTGCTGGATGTACGCCAGGTTGCCGCTGGAGAATTGAGCCTGAGTCACCTCAGCCTGATTGCCAGTAGATGCCGCCCAAGCGGTGCTGGTCGCCAGAAGAACTGCCGAGGCAATGATGGTACGTTTAAACATGATTTCCCTCTCGTGCTAATGGTTGAGCCTAGGCTCAGTTGGTTTGAACGACATTTACTTGCTGATTGGCTCCCGTCTGAATAACCGTTGCCGCCAATCCGTTACCGTTTTGCTCGATGCTGGCCTGATTGCTATCACCCAGCTGGATCGCCCGGGCCTGATTATCTGCCCCTTGCTGACTGATCCAGGCTTCATTGCCGCTGCCTTGTTGCAGCAGCCAAATCCGGTTATTGATGCCCGCCTGATAGAGCTCGGCGCTATTGCCCTCGCCCAGTTGCGCACCATTGACCCAGTTCTCATCTCCCACCTGGGAGAGCGACAACTCATTGGCCCAACCCTGTTGCAGCAGACGCGCCTGATTCAGCTCCCCTTGCTGGGTGAGATGCAGTTGCTGCTCGCTACCGAGTTGCCACAACAGCGCCTGATTCCCATCGTTCTGCAGACCGGAATCCAGCTCGTTTGCCATCGCCAGCTCGTCGAAGACGGCAGGCTCTGCGGCGAGTTGCGGGGCACCCGATATCAGCAGAAAAAAGAGAGCACTCAACAGGTGTTTCATCGCGCCATCGCCTTGTTGGAAAACGCCCACAGTATCCCTGTCAGACCAGAGGCGGCCTATCAGGCACTCCGCTGATTCGAGGATGAAAAGCGCCGCCCTGTCGCTGAGCAGAAAGTCTTAATTCGTATTCGATGGAGGCCAAAAAAATGCCCTCCACCAGGGAGGGCATTGTGAGAACGGGAAAACTCAAAGTAGCGGGGCATTGTCTTGCAGGTACTCCTGCAGGATCGGATTGTCGATATCCCGCTGGTCAGCCAGTTGCCACAGATTGTCCCGCACGCCATTGGCTATTAGCCGGATCACCCCGGACTCGATAGCCGACATGACACACATCTGTACCGGTTCATTGGTGCTGAAACCGGCCTCGGCCTCCAGCAGGCGCTTGTACTCGACGAAACGGAATACCCCAGCCTGCACCTGTTGCGACAATACGGTCTTGGAGGTGGTGACACTGTTCAGGATCCGGCCTGAACGGATATCGACGGCGCGCAGATTGACCGTCACCTGATCGACCCGATACTCCCCGCTGGCGCCAATGCCAAAATACTTGGCCCCCGCCCCGCCGGTTCGTACATTGCTGTCATAGGCGACTATCCCCCCCTCGATCAGGATGTTGGCGGCAACCAGCGAGGGCAGTTGATTGGCATTGTTGCCGGGCACGTTGGGCTTGTTCTGGGCCGCCCGCACAATCTTGCGCTCGGTCAGCAGGTTCTGCAGCCCTTCCCGCTCCAGCGGCACAAACCATTGGGAATCCCACAAAGCAGTGCTCAGCATGGCCACCCCGCCCTGAGTGACCGCCGTGGAAAAGTTGGACGCCGGTGCTGGCAGGTACTGACCTGTCTGATCGCGAAAATCGTAGACGGCCGCGACAATTTTCCCTTTTGGCTTGGGCAGACTGATCAGCTCCTTGTAAGAGACGGAGCGCGGCATCAGGGTTGCCTTCTCATCGGCAACGGGCGAGCCGATATGGGTCGCACAGCCAGCCAGCGCAAGCAGGGGCACTATCAATAACAGTTGTCGTTTCATCGCGCCCTCAGTCAGCAATCAGACCATTCACTTCGATCATGGTGGTCTGGTTGGTCACCCGGTCGGTGATTGAAACCACCAGGGTGCCATCTTCATCCACCACATTGATGGCAAAATCATCGGTCACCAGACTGCCGCTCTGGCTGCCATCCTTGCCGATATCGGCCAGCAGTTGGCTGATCAGGCGGGATTGCAGGTTGGAGGTCAGGCGATCCAGCGCCGAGGTGCCGCTGCTACCGCTGCCACTGGCGGGATCCTTGTAATCATTCTGCGCATTGGCGGTGCCAAGCAGATGACTGCTGTTGAGAGGGTTACCCCCAAAGCTGGGGTTGACGGGGCGATAGACAAGCTCCGACGCATGGAGCGTTGGCGCTATCAGGGCTGCAACTAGCCATAACCGGGCACGCATGAGAAATATCCTTATAGTTCATCATGTTCCAAATCGAAGGTATCCATGAACAGGGTCGCGATCTTTTGCTGTTCGAGGGTCAGCCTGACCTGTGACCAAGCCAGTTTGGCGCTCTGCTCCTGCTGATTGCGGCCGGGAGAGAGAGCGGTTTTAAAAATCACCTTCCGGTTATGGGTGATCCAGATCAGGCTGCCCCAGCGAGCTGTCGGGCGCTCATGAATCGTCAGATTTTCTCTGGCATCCGGGTCTTCATCGCTGCGCAACCGGGTAAATTCGTTATAAAAGCCCTGACCGAAACGGGTAAAAGTGCGGTCCAGCACCAGACCATCCACATCCAGCCGATCACTCTCCTGCTCCGGCTGTACCGACTCCAGCGGTGCATCGGCCTCGGCCGCTACAACGGTCGTGCAGCCCCAGAGCAGCGCGAGGCAACACGCAAGAGAGAACGCTTTCATCAGTGGGAGTCCGGAGCATCGAGATACTCTTTGGCCCAGCTCACCGCCTGGATCCGGTTCTTCACATTCAGCTTTTTAAAGACGTTATAGAGGTGGGATTTGACGGTGTGCTCGCTGACAAACAGGCTGTCGGCGATCTCGACATTGGAGGCGCCCGTCATCAGATAACGGATGATCTCCTGCTCTCTGGCTGTCAGCAGAGTGTCGTTACGCAGCAGGTAGCTATTGCCCTGGCGATAGTATTCGACCAGCTCGCACAGCAGGTGGCGCGGCATCCAGTACTCGCCCAGCAGGATTTTCTGCAACCCGGCAACCAGCCGGTCGAGCGGATCCTGACGGAAAAACAGACCGCAGATCTGCGGCCACATCAGCAACAGGTCGCGATCCGTCGCAGTGGGAGCATTGAGCAGCACGGTGGTCGCCATGCCAAAGCGTTCGGAGATCGCCCGGTTCCAGCCCAGTGACTGGCCAGAGCGGATATAGTCGAGATCGATGAGAAACAGCGTGCCGTCACACTGGTTATCTAGCTGATTAATCTCGTGGATTAGCTGGACGGGACGGCTCAAATGAGAGATGAGGTATGCAGCAAATGTGCTGGCCTGCACATTATTTTCAGTGACCAGTGCGATCGGGCATGCGGCTTTCATTGTGTGCTCTTCCTTGAACCTGTAAACCACCTAATCTGGCCGACTGAGTCTACCAAGGAGGTATGGGAGCACAATATTAAAAAAGTATGAGAATGGATCTCATAAATATCGTAACCATATGTTTTTAGTCGATTTAAAAACCTATTCCAATTCGCCAATCGGCCAGCATAACAGGAATATATGGCAGAAATGTGATGCCGGACGCGCCCAAAACAGCTGCAACCCGACCATCACTGCAGCAGGAGCCAACAGTTGTCTTTGGCACATCAAGCCGGTTAAGGATGCTGCCAATCCGCTTCGCAACTGTTACTATGACCGTCACATGCGTCTGCGGGACATTGCGCCCCGCACACAGCAACTAATCAGGTATCTAGTCGTGTTGGACCAGGTTTCGACCTGGCCGGTAAATAAGGTGGAAGAGAGATTATGGCCAGTCGAGGCATCAATAAAGTCATTCTGATCGGTAACCTCGGGCAAGACCCGGAAGTACGCTACATGCCGAGTGGCGGTGCTGTGACCAACATTACTCTGGCTACCTCCGAAACCTGGCGCGACAAGCAGACCGGTGAGCAGAAAGAGCGTACCGAATGGCATCGCGTCGTCTTCATGGGCAAGCTGGCCGAAGTGGCTGGCGAGTACCTGAAGAAGGGCTCCCAGGTCTATGTGGAAGGCAAACTGCAAACCCGCAAATGGCAGGATCAGAGCGGCCAGGAGCGCTACACCACTGAAGTGCTGGTCGACAGCTTCACTGGCGTGATGCAGATGCTGGGTGGTCGTCCGCAAGGCGGTCAGGGTATGGGCCAGAACATGGGTGGCCAATCCCAGGGTAACTGGGGTCAGCCACAGCAGAGCATGCCTGCCCAGCAGCCGATGAATCAGCAGCGCCCGGCACCGGCTCCGCAGCAGAACATGCAGCCGCAAGGCGGTTATGGCCGTCCTGCCCAGCAGCCGCAATCTGCGCCGCCGGTATATAACGAGCCGCCGATGGATTTCGACGACGATATCCCGTTCTAAGAACAGAATATTGAAAAGGCCCTGATAACTCAGGGTCTTTTTTTATGCACTCAGGCTGAACCTCTCAGCCCGAAAGGGATATAACGCTTTTTGGTTGCCTCTCTTACAGTGATGGATATTCTCCACAGGAACGCTTTGTGAAAAGTGCAATGAAACTGCTCACCCCTTTATTGCTAATGCTGACCAGCTTGCTCTCCGGCCAGTTGCAGGCAACGCCACTCAAGGTCGGGGTCAGCTTTGCCATCCCTCCATATGTGATCGAAAGTAATCAGCGTGGCATCGAGCTGGATCTGCTGAAAGAGGCGTTCGCTGGCAGCGGCTATGAGCCCAGCTTTGAATTTCTGCCGCTGGAGCGTACCTTCCGCCTGTTCGAGTCAGGAAAGCTGGATGCCATCATCAACGTCAGACCCGGGATGGTTGATCCTCACGTTCTGACCCAGCCCGTTATCACCTTCCATAACCGGATTTTCACCCTGCGCAGCACCCACATCAGCACTCTGGACGACCTGCATTCAAAACGGGTCACCGCCTTTCAACGGGCAAGGATCATTCTGGGGGGGGCATTCGCCACCATGGCCAACCAGAATCCCCACTATGAGGAGGTAGCCAAGCAGCAGGTGCAGGTACATCAGCTGATGCGCGGCAGGGTCGATGCAGTCGTACTGGAGGAGCGGGTGTTCTACTACTACCTCGACCAGCTGATTGCCACCGCCCAGGCAGGCGAGCACTACGAGCGCAATCAGGTCAGGCAAGCAGACCTCTTCCCGCCCACTGTCTATCACTTTGCCTTCCGTACGGCCGATGCTCGCAATCTGTTTGATAAGCGCCTTGAGGCGATGCGTCAGGATGGTCGTTATCACCAGATTTTCGCGGCTTACGGCGCCACGCCGTGAGCCACAAACATAAAAGCCAGCCGGTAAGGGCTGGCTTTGTACTGGCTCCGAAGGAACAGCAGTAGGGGAGCGTTACTTCATTGCGCTGCCGTTTTTCAGTTCTGCTTTCTGACGTTTGGCTTCGCGTTTCTCTTTCAGTGACATCTGCGGTTTTTTCTTGGCATCTTTGCCGTTGTGATGTTCTTTGTTACTCATCATCAAACTCCAAAAATGTTACCCAGACAGTTGGTTCCTCATGGGAGCCAGCATGCCATCCGAATCATCAACTTCAGTACGCTTGGTGGGATGGTGCAAGACCATCACCAGACCCAGCATACCCTCCAGTGGCATCCGGATCCAGCCTCATTCTCGTCCAAAAGATGTCGCGCGCAGCCCCTTGAGCGGGGAGGCCAAACGACCTCGACAGGAAAGACCAAAAAAGAGTAATTCGCATTATTAAATGTTGTCACGCTTATATTAAGTCATCGTTACCTGGATATTTTCACGGATAAACATAAATCCCTCTCATTATTTATTGCCGCGCAAGAGGTCACCATTTTAATAAGCATTCGCAATATCATCGGGAACATCAGGTTACAACACCGAATAGGTTATTTCCGGTCAGCTGGATATAATGCATGCCGCACCGAAATATCCGTTTTTATTCAGGAAGCTGTGACATGAACAGAAAAACCAGAGCCGCCATGGTGTCGGTCTGCTCCAATATCAGTCTGATCATCATGAAAATGGTGGCCGGGTTCGCCAGCGGCTCGGTCAGTATCATCTCGGAGGCGATCCACTCCGCCATGGATCTGGTGGCGGCCCTGATCGCCCTGTTCGCGGTGAAAAAGTCCGATCTCCCGCCCGATGAACGCCACCCATATGGTCATGACAAGATTGAAAATGTCTCCGGCGTCATCGAAGCACTGCTTATCTTGCTGGCCGCGGGCTGGATCATCTTCGAAGCCGTCGACAAGCTGATCACCCCCAGCCCGATTGAAAGCATTGGCTGGGGCGTGCTGGTGATGGTGATCTCGGCGCTGGTCAACAGCGGCGTCTCTGCCTACCTCTACAAGGTGGCCCGAGAGGAGGAGTCGGTCGCGCTGGCTGCCGATGCGCTTCATCTCAAGGCGGATGTGCTCACCTCCGCCGGGGTCGCCGTCGGTCTTGGCGGGATCTGGCTGGCCGGTCTGTTCGGCCATTCACTCGCCATCCTCGACCCGCTGGTCGCCATTGCGGTCGCCATCTTTATTGTCAGAGAGGCCATCAGCATGCTCAACGAGGCCTTCCAGCCGCTGATCGACCAGAGCATGAGCCCGGAAGAGCTGGCGATGACCAGCCGCATCATCACCGAATGCTGCCCTGCCGCCAGCGGTTTCCACGATCTGCGCAGCCGTCGTGCCGGTCGTCGCCGCCATATCGACTTCCATCTCACCCTGCCCCCGGAGATGAGCATCGGTGAAGCCCACGATATCTGTGATCGCATCGAACACGCCATCATGGAACAACTGCCCCACGCCATCGTGCTTATCCACGTCGAGCCGGAGGAACAAGAGCTGTCCTCGCCGCTCGCCATAAATTGAAATGTGGCAAACAGGCGGGAAAGTGGCAGTGAAATAACGGAAAGTTGGCACAAACCTGCATTTTTACGCCGGAAAGCCGATTGCATAAGAAGTGATCGGCACAACTGTGTTAGGGTGTCTAACCACCCTGCCGCAGGAGCGCGCCGTGAAAAAGCTGGAAATGAAAGATCTGACCGAGGCCGAAAAAGCCGAGATAGCCTTGTTATTGCAAAAGGCACAAGCCAATGCAGACCACCAGCTGACCAACGGAGAGCGGAACAAGATCCGCGAAGAGGGTCGCCTGAAAATTGTGGCGGACCGCGCCGAAGCAGCCAAGGCTGCCTCCAAGCTGGCTCGCGAGAAAGCCAAAGAGCGTGCCAAGAACCAGGTACTGCCGGAAACCTTCAGCTGGATTGATTCGGTCAGCAACAAGTTTCGCAGCAAGCGCTGATCCCTTCTTGGCAAAACGCCCGCAGGCACTTGTGCCTGCGGGCGTTTGCATGTCTGGGCGATGCTCGATGAGCCAGATTTGGCGCCGCCATTGATTTGCAGCCCAGAAGCTAACCGCAGCAGCAAAGAAGTGATTTACATTGTGAGTTAGAGAGAACGTCAACTGACAATCCCATCTATCGCCAGCTTTTCATTTTTTCTCATATTTTTTGCCAGAACTGGCTACATAGTCAGGACAAAAAAGCCGAATCTGGTTTGCTACAGGGTGATATGAGTCCTCGTTGATTTTTCTATGCCTTTGAAATGCATCATATTTCTATAAAAAATGATATTTTTGGCTGTTACAAAACATTAATATTGAGATAAAGTTTGCTTTAAAAATGAGAGCGTGTTTTAATCTTTCTCGATGGTTCGGCAGTTCAGACCTGATTATGTTAGGCAGTCATTTTAGTAAAGCAGTGATTAGCATAAGCGTTATCCTCGGATAATTCTTATCAAATAATTCTCCTTCTTTAGTGCTCCCCATACGTATTGCTGACGAAAAATCAAAAATTGCCATTTAGGTGGCATTCAACACTATTTAAGGAAATTATTATGTCTAACAAAATGACTGGTACCGTTAAGTTCTTCAACGCTGAGAAAGGTTTTGGTTTCATCTCCCCGGCTGACGGCAGCAAAGACGTGTTCGTACACTTCTCCGCTATCCAGTCCACCAGCTTCAAAACCCTGGACGAAGGTCAGCGCGTTGAGTTCACCATCGAGCAAGGCCAGAAAGGCCCGGCTGCTGCCAACGTAGTTGGTCTGTAATTCAAGCCGGAGCATGCTGCTGATGGCTCATGCCAACTGCTGACAGCTCTGCAAGAATTTAAAAAAACCCGCTTCGGCGGGTTTTTTGTTTTTCCCCGCTTTTTCCTCACTGATCTCCCCTCCCCCGACAACTTGATCCCTCCCTTACACGCTCTCACCGCTTGAGTCTTAGAATGAGCTCCGAATGGACTCAAAATGTAAAATAGTGACGAAAAAGTCAGGTTATCCGCTGTATTTGCCGCGAATTCTTGCTATTTTGCGCGCCACCAACGCAAACGATTTCCTTCACACTTTCAGGATTAGTTATGGCAAAGCAAGATATGGCCGCCCAAACAGGGACTGGCGGCTTTCTGGACTCTTATTTTTCCATTTCTGCGCGCGGCAGCAGCGTGCGTCAGGAGCTGGTCGCGGGGCTGACCACCTTCCTGGCGATGGTCTACAGCATCATAGTGGTGCCGAACATGCTGGGCGCTGCCGGCTTTGAGCAGGGCCCGGTGTTTGTGGCCACCTGTTTGATCGCCGCCTTCGGCTCCCTGCTGATGGGCCTGTGGGCCAAGCTGCCGATGGCTATCGGTTGCGCCATCTCCCTCACCGCCTTTACCGCATTCAGTTTGGTGCTGGGTCAGGGGCTGAGCATTCCGGTCGCCCTGGGCGCCATCTTCCTGATGGGTGTGCTGTTTACCCTGATCAGCGTCACCGGCGTGCGCCAGTGGATCCTGGATAACCTCCCCTCCGGCATCGCCCACGGTACCGGCATCGGTATCGGTCTGTTCCTGCTGCTGATCGCCACCAACGGCGTTGGCATGGTGATCAAGAACGAAGGGGCCGGTCTGCCGGTGCAACTGGGTGAAGTGACCGCCTTCCCGGTGATCATGACGGTGCTGGGTCTGGCCGCCATCTTCGGTCTGGAGCGTCGCAAGGTGCCGGGCGGCATCCTGATGGTGATCATCGCCATCTCCATCCTCGGCCTTATCTTCGACCCCAAAGTGACCTGGCAGGGCTTCTTCGCCATGCCGAGCCTGACTGGCGAGAAGGGCTCGCTGGTAGGCAGCATGGATCTGCTGGGCGCCCTCAATCCGGTAGTCATTCCGACCGTACTGGCGCTGGTGATGACCGCTGTGTTTGACGCTACCGGCACCATCCGTGCCGTGGCCGGTCAGGCTGGCCTCATCAACGAGCGTGGCCACATCATCAGTGGCGGCAAGGCCCTGACTGCCGACTCCGTCAGCAGCATGGTGGCAGGTGCCGTTGGTGGTGCTCCGGCGGCCGTCTACATCGAATCCGCCGCAGGCACCGCGGCCGGAGGCAAGACCGGTCTGACCGCGGCACTGGTCGGTGTACTGTTCCTGCTGATGATCTTCCTCTCCCCGCTCAGCTATCTGGTACCGGCTTACGCCACCGCACCGGCGCTGATGTATGTCGGTCTGCTGATGCTGGGCAACGTCACCAAGCTGGACTTCAGCGACTCGGTCGATGCGCTCTCCGGCATGCTGTGCGCCGTCTTTATCGTGCTGACCTGCAACATCGTGACCGGCATCATGCTGGGCTTCGTGGCGCTGGTCGTTGGCCGCATCTTCGCTGCCGAGTGGAAGAAGCTGAACGTCGGCACCGTCATCATCGCCCTGGCGCTGGTGATCTTCTACGCCGGTGGCTGGGCCATCTAACCCGTCCGCATATTCCGGTTATAGCGAAGGGCCCTGCGGGGCCCTTTTTCATGGCTGTGAGTCAGCTAACAGTTTCCCGCCCGCTTGCCCTGCGCCGTTTCAGATTGAAACGCCGAGCCCCCTTCTGCTGTTTCAAATCCGAACCAAACAGGCCGTCATTTTTATCCCTCTTTCTGTCGTTAGACTGGCTCCATCAACCATTTGCCCACCCGAGCGGTGGCAAGCCAAGGAGTGAGCCATGAAGAAACTGATCAATGCCGTCGATGCCGTGGTCCGTGAACAACTGATGGGGATGGCAGCCGCCCACCCCGAGCTCAAGGTACGTATCGAACCCCACTACATCACCCGCGTCGACTCCCCCGTGATGGGCAAGGTGGCGCTGGTCTCCGGCGGTGGCAGCGGCCACGAGCCGATGCACGGCGGTCTGGTGGGCAAAGGGATGCTGGATGGCGCCTGCCCCGGCGAGATTTTTACCTCCCCGACCCCGGATCAGATGTACGAGTGCGGTCAGGCCGTTGATGGCGGCGCGGGCGTGCTGTTTCTGGTGAAGAACTACACAGGCGACGTACTCAACTTCGAGACCGCGGTCGAGCTGCTGCACGGCGATGGTGTAAAAGTGGGCTTCGCCCTGATCGATGACGACGTGGCGGTCAAAGACAGCCTCTATACCGCCGGTCGCCGTGGCGTTGCCACCACAGTGCTGTGCGAGAAGCTGGTCGGTGCCGCCGCCGAGGCGGGCTACGATCTGGCGCGCTGCGAGGCGCTGGCCCGTCGCATCAACAACCAGAGCCGCACCATAGGCGTGGCCATGCATGCCTGCACCGTGCCGGCCGCTGGCAAGCCCTCCTTCACTCTGGCGGACAACGAGCTGGAGTTCGGCGTCGGTATCCACGGCGAACCAGGCATCGAGCGCCGCCCCTTCACCGACCTCAATACCCTGGTGGACGACATGTTCAGCGAGCTTGCTGACAACACCCCCTACGGCCGCACCCTGCGCCACTGGGATCGCACCAGCGGCAGCTGGCAGGAAGAGCACACCTTTATCGAGCCGCTCAACAAGGGCGATCGGGTCATCGCGCTGGTCAACAGCCTGGGCGGCACCCCGATTTCAGAGCTGTATGGTGTCTATGGTCGCCTTGCTACCCTGTGCGAAGAGGCGGGCATCCATCTGGTGCGCAACCTGATCGGCCCCTATTGCACCTCCCTCGATATGACCGGCATCTCCATCACCCTGCTCAAGGTGGATGACGAGCTGATGACCCTATGGGATGCCCCCGTTCACACCCCCGCCCTGCGTCGCGGCTGCTAAGGAGTGCCGATAGCCATGCTAAGCAAACACCAAATCGTCAACTGGCTGCTCGACTGCGAACACATCTTTACCGAGCAGCGTGACTACCTCACCGCGCTGGATACCGACATCGGCGACGGCGACCACGGCCTCAACATGCAGCGCGGCTTCGCCAAGGTGGCCGAGAAGCTGCCCGCGGTGGCAGACAAGGATATCGGGCAGGTACTGAAAACCACCGGCATGACATTGCTCTCCTCGGTCGGCGGCGCCAGCGGCCCGCTCTACGGCACCTTCTTTATCCGGGCCGCGGCCAGCAGCGACGCCTGCCAGAGCCTGAGCCTCAGCCAGCTGTGCAAAATGCTGAGTGACGGGGTCGAGGGGATCGTCTCCCGCGGCCGTGCCGAGCCGGGCGACAAGACCATGTGCGATGCCTGGTGGCCGGCACTGGCCGCCCTGCAACAGGCGCAGCAGCAAGATCTGCCGCTCAACGATGCGCTGGACAAGGCGGTGGCAGCCGCCGCAGCCGGTACCGAGGCCACCATCCAGATGCAGGCCCGCAAGGGGCGCGCCAGCTATCTTGGCGAGCGCAGCATCGGCCATCAGGATGCCGGGGCCACCTCGACCCTGCTGCTGCTGACCGCCCTGCGTGACAGAGCGAGGTTGTGACATGATCGGAATCGTAGTTGTCTCTCACAGCGCCCTGCTGGCAGCCGGCTTGAAAGCGCTGGCCGACCAGCTCGGCAGCCCGGCCCGATTGCTGCTGGCGGCCGGGGTCGATGACCCCGACCACCCCATCGGCACCGACGCCATCGCGGTGATGAGTGCGATTGAAGAAGCGGATGACGGCAGCGGCGTGCTGGTACTGATGGACTTGGGCAGCGCTCTGCTGAGCGCCGAAACCGCCCTCGAACTGCTGCCCCCCGAGTTAAGCGCGAGGGTGCGGCTCTGCCCCGCCCCGCTGGTCGAAGGTACTCTGGCCGCTGTGGTGGCGGCCGGTTCCGGCCTGACGCTGGATGAGGTCGCGGCCGAGGCACTCGGCGCGCTGGGCCCGAAACAGGCGATGCTGCCAGCCCGCGCGGCGCAGGCCGCCACCGAGAAAGCCCCCGTTGCCGACGACGGCTGGCTGCGCTGTGAGGTGGTGGTGGATAACCCCCACGGCCTGCATGTGCGCCCCGCCGCCCGACTGGTAGCCGCCCTCAAGCCCTTTGCCGCCGAACTCAAGCTGCAAAAGGGGGATAAAGAGGCCAGCCCCCGCAGCCTGACCCGGCTCGCCATGCTCAACGTGCGCCAGGGCGACCAGCTCACCCTGCTGGCGCGCGGCGAGGATGCCAACGCCGCCCTGGCCTGCTTCCAGCAGCTGGCCGACGAGCGTTTTGGCGACTGACGCCGCACGCCACTGTTTCAAGGGCTGCACTCGCTCGCTGAGCCTGTGCAGCTTCATTCAAGACGAAGGAGTCCCCGGCACTGCCGCCCCTTCGCCCCGATTCTTAATTAGTAAAGAGAGAGGGATAGAATATGGACCGCATTATCATCAGCCCCAGCAAATACGTGCAAGGCAACGGGGCCCTCGCCAATATCGGCAACTACGTCAAAGCGCTCGGTAGCAAGCCGCTGATCCTGGCTGACGCCTTCGTCACCAAGCTGGTAGGCGATACCGTGGCCACCAGCTTCCACGGCGCCGGTATCAAGCCGGAGTTCGACTGCTTCAACGGCGAATGCTCCCGCCCCGAGATCGACCGCCTGCTGGCTCGCTGCCAGCAGACCCCGTTTGACGTCATCATCGGCATCGGCGGCGGCAAGACGCTGGATACCGCCAAGTCGGTCGCCTTCTACCAGAAAGTGCCGGTGGTCATAGTGCCGACCATCGCCTCCACCGATGCCCCCACCAGCGCGCTGGCGGTCATCTACACCCCGGAAGGGCAGTTCAGCGAATACCTGATGATCCCGACCAACCCCAATATGGTCATCATGGATACCGGCGTGGTCTCCCGCGCCCCGGTGCGGCTCTTGGTCTCCGGCATGGGGGATGCGCTCTCCACCTACTTCGAGGCGCGCGCCAACAAGGTCTCCGGTTGCCAGACCATGGCCGGTGGCGCCTCCACGCTGGCGGCGCAGGCCATTGCCGAGCTCTGCTACAAGACCCTGCTGGCCGATGGTTACAAGGCCAAGCTGGCGGTGGAGCAGGGGCTCTGCACCAAGGCGGTGGAGAACATCATCGAGGCCAACACCTATCTGAGCGGTATCGGCTTCGAGAGCAGCGGGCTGGCCGCCGCCCACGCCATCCACAACGGCCTGACCCAGCTCGCCGAGTGCCACCACCTCTACCACGGTGAGAAGGTGGCGTTCGGTACCCTGGTGCAGCTGGTGCTGGAGAACGCACCGATGGCGGAGATCGAAACCGTGTTGGGCTTCTGCCGCTCGGTGGGCCTGCCGACCAACCTGCATATGATGGGGGTCAAGGAGCTGGATATGGCGCGCCTGATGGAGGTGGCCAAAGCCTCCACCGCCGAGGGCGAGACCATCCACAATATGCCGTTCAAGGTCACTGCCGAAGATGTGCTGGCGGCCATCGTCACCGCCCACCAGCTGGGGCTGTAACCACGCCACCACTGACCTGCCATATAAAAACGGCCCCGCATCTGCGGGGCCTTTTCGTTTTCTACGGGCCGGTTCGCAACGGCCTTAATAACCGTCAGCCGTGATAGTCAGCGGGATCGATCTCGAGCAGTTTGAGCCGCCGCCAGAGGGTGGTGCGACTGATGCCAAGATGCTGGGCCATCTGGCTCACCTGCCCCTTGCAGGCGTGAGCGCAGCGCAAGATGGCTTGCCGCTCCAGCTCCGCCAGGGTGAGCAGCGGTTGCCCCACTACCTCGTCCGCCACCTGCTGATAGCCGTGCCGAATGGCAGCGGGCAGTGCCTCGGGCGGGATCGGCCCCTGACCGACGTGAAGCAGGGCATGCTCGACGGCGCTGCGCAGCTCCCCCAGATTGCCGGGCCAGGGATAGGCCAGCAGACAGTCGAGGGCCGCCGGGCTGAACTGGCGCACCGGCTCGCGCCCCTGCGCCGCCAGCTGCTGGCTGATAAGGCCCGGCAGGTCCGCCGCGCGCTCCCGCAATCCCGGCAGCCACAGCTCGCACGCCTGCAAGGCATAGAGCAACTGGCGGCCAAACAGCCCCTCCTGCACCAACTGCTCCAGCGGAGCGCTGCTGGTGGCGATGATCCGCACCTTGAGCGGCAGGATGCGGGCCGAATCGAAGCGCTGGATGCGGCCGGTCTTGAGCAGTTGCAGCAACGCCGCCTGCATGGGGGCAGAGAGACACTCCACCTGCTCCAGCACTAACGTGCCGCCGTGGGCCAGCTCGAACTTGCCTGCCCGCTCCTGCCCCGCCTCGTCAGAGCCCATCAACTCCAGCGCCATCCGCTCGCTCGGCAGCGCCTTGCAGTTGAGGGTAATAAGCGGCCCGGCGGCCCGTTCGCTGCCAAAGTGGATCGCCTCCGCCAGCTGGGCCTTGCCCACCTCCTCCTCGCCGCGCAGCAGGATCGGCCCCTGACTCTGGGCCGCCTGCCGGGCATAGCGCAGCAGCTTGCGCATGGCGCTCGATTCGCCCACCAGCGCCGAGAGCTCGGGCACCGTCTGGCGCAGCTGGTGAATGGCCCGCAGCCGATCGACCGGGTGCAGCAGGGCGATAAAGCTGACCCCCTCCGGCCCCGGCAGCGGCTTGAGGCTCACCAGCGCATTGATAAACTCCCCCTCCTGAGCGCCAAGCCGCTCCAGCGTCACCTCCACATGGCTGAGCGGCGTCTGCCCCTTGATGGCCAGCTGCAACCGCTGGGGCAGCAGCAGGTGCTGCTCCAGCGGCTGGCCGAGACAGAGCGCCGGATCGAGCCGCAGCCGGTGTGCCGCCAGCGCGTTGAGGTAGCGCAGTCGGCCCTGCGGATCCCAGGCCAGCACGCCGTCATCCATGCCATCGAGCAGGGCGTAGAGCTCGCTCAGGTGGTGCTGGGACTCCTGCATCAGGGTCTCCATCTGCAGCAGATGGGCCAGCTCGCGCCCGGCGCTGACGGTGAGCGCCAGATCGCCGGCGCTCGCCTCCTCCACCTTGCAGATCAAAGCTATGATGGCGACCTGACGGCCATTGCTGTTGTAGACCGGGCTGGCGCAGCTGTGCCACGGGTGCAGAGTCTGGTTGAAGTGCTGGGGGCCGCTGACGCAGAGCGGCACTCCCTCCAGCGCAGCCAGATTGATGGCATTGGTGCCGATGCGCCCCTCGCTGAAAAAGGCGCCAGGGCCAAATCCCAGCGCCGCCAGCTCGCGCAGGGTGTCGGGGTGGCCGGTCTGGGCCAGCAGGCAGCCGCTCTCGTCGGTGAGCAGCAGGGCGCAGGGGCGCCCCTCCATAAATTCGTAGAGATCTTCGAGGGCCATCTCGCCGGTGGTGAGCAGGTCCCGCTTGCGCTGGCGCAGGCTCTGCAAGGTCTGCCCCTTGGCGCAGTGGGGCGGATGCCAGAGGGTGGCACTGGTCTGGTGGGCGCAGCGCAGCCAGGATGCCTGCAGATAGTCGGGCCAGGCGAGCAGCGGCTGAAGGTCAGATGGCATGGTCACAGCAATATCCGGCAAGATGTGAGCCGACCATTTAACCACGCCAGCGCCCCCGATTCAGTGACCTACCTCAGAGGGTGGCAAGCCCGCCCTCCTCCCGCTCGGGTTTACGTCGGCAAACTGCTGGCCGAGCCAGTGGCAGAAGGCGCGGCACTCCTTCGATTTTTTGATATATAGCCCCCGATCACACTACTGACTTGTTTATGAAAAAGAGGCCAGATGGCGCTTTCCATTGCCGCCCCAAAAGTGTATTTTTGCTCAGTAGCGAAAAGCAGAGCCAAAAGAGGATGTTGCTCGAGTACGTTCAGCACTATAGGAAGGTAGGTAACATTCTGATTTAAAATTATTTTTTCGTATAATCGATCATGACGAACCGGAGTTATATGGAAGGCTCTATTAACGGATTAGTACCACCTTCCATCTAATCACTGTTAGCTTTTTATCGTAACACTATCCAGCATAATAGCGGCATATAAAGAAAAATAGAGATTAGATTGAATGAGTGATGATAGTAATTTTCAAGAATACAAGCGTAATGCTGCTGACGAAATGGATTGGGTTGAAGTTGATCAACTTCATGAAGCAACGTTGAAAATTAGTCAAAATTGTTTCGAGTTTAAAAAACTATGTGTTGCGGTAATCGGTATAGCAGCTGTCGCACTTGGTAAACTAACATCTGATACTCTAGACCCTTCATACTTTATAGTTCCCTTTCTTATTGCGTTTGGCTTTTGGATTGCTGACTTTACTGCATATTATTATCAACGAGTTACCAGAAAGCGCATGAATACACGGCTTCATGCAATCGCATCAAGAAACAGACTTTCAACCGATAAAGTCTCAATAGTAAATGTTAGTTGGTTTGACGCTATGTTTAATTTATCTATGTCGCTTTACTTTGTTATAATGTCTTTGTCTATATTTGGGTTTTTATTGTTTTCTCAAGGTCGCATTGCGTAATGAATATTTTTATTAGCTATACCCTTCGAGATGAGGTGATCACGGTTGATCATCTTAAGTCTATATCGGAGGTTGTCTCTGACTATGGCAAGCCGTTTGTAGACATCATAGATAATGACGCAAAAGACAAACAAAAATTTGTCATTGAGCAACTAGATAATTCGGATCTGGTCGTGCTACTTAACACTGATTCTGTTTCAAAATCTAAGTGGGTTAGGTTAGAAATCGACCGAGCAAATAAAAACAATACGCCTGTAATTAGTATTCCGTTAAACGGAAACCAGTCAATCAGCTTAAATTACATAAACAAGTACTTACGTGCTGAACTAAAAAAAGCTAACAAAGCATTTAAGAGTGATTCGCAACGCTTGCCATTTGCGCTTCGCTCAAAATGTAGGCAAGCGCTGCTCACACCTTAATGCGGCGTTAGGCATTACGGAGAAATTATGATTCAGTGGATTATCGACAACAAAGACTGGGTATTCAGTGGTATTGGAGTTACAGTTGTAACTCTATTCTTGTCTTTGTTTCTAAAACGTAAAAGAAAGGATGTTACTAAAATAGATAATGTTCAAATTGGAGGGAGTAACTCTACTAATTATCAGTCGAAAGGCGATATGTATTTTGGTGAAAGCAATGATAAAAAGAGAAAGTAATAATTTTCAAATTGGCGGTGAAAATGCAACTAATTATCAAGCCGCAGGAGACATCACTGTTAACAATGGTCTCAACCAAGCTGAACTAGAGAAGTACATCGAATCACTAGTAGTATCTAATGAATGTGGTGATGATTTCCTTGTTAACCATTATGTATGCGAAGATTTTGCAAATCTTTATGAAATTTCCTGTAGGGATTATCGTCGATTCCCATTAACCAATGTTCGTTTTTTAAAAAATAAAGTTACGGAAGCATTATTTGACATCGTGCAATGCCACAATCTGCCAGATAGAGATCATATTTTGCGTAGTGAACACTATAACAGTGTTGAGCAATACTGTAGCCGATTTAAAAATGTAACATTTCCTAAGCAAACGTCGAGCCCTTTTAAGTACTATGAGGTCTTACGTGACGTTGAGATTGAAGAATTAGAAGAGTTATCAAAACAAGATGGTTTGCTGCAAATTATGCTAAAGCATAATTTGCAGCAAGAAGCTAATATTGCGAAAGCTGTCGGATATGAACATGGGTGTTGGGGTATTCCATTACTTGAAGAAGTTATTACTAGACGCTTATGGGGTGCTTTTACTGCAATAACTAACGTAAGTGAAAGCACTATAATTATTGACTCAATAGAATGTGATTACTTGTCAAATAATGGCTTTACTTTACTTGGTAGTGAACGAGACAATAAAACCATAAAACTTCCACCTGTACCACTAGCAAAGGATATGACTTTAGTCATTCCTGTTGCCTTAGTGCTACCGCAAGTAGGTCCGGTAGCTCGCCGAAACTTATCGTCATATTGTGGGGAAGATGGTGAGCGAGTTCAGATTTTACAGCACGGTTCAATTTCAATTGACCATGATGATACATTTTTATTCGGGGATTCATTACACATTAATTCAGTTAATTATAAAAAAAATAGCAAGGAACTCAGCCAAGCCGTTCAAAGCTTAGACTTTGATAATTTGCTTAGTTACGATATGCATTGGCAAATTGGATCGTGCCCTCATTTATTTATCAACGATGGCGAACTGAAATACGTTAGAGAGATTATAGCGAGTTGTCAAAATGTGGTTGGTGTTGATCAATTTGTAGTTACAAGAGATATACATGAACTTTTAGTTTGTGAGCTTGAAGATGAAATAACTTACTTTGAAAACATCTATATTAATGAAAGGGAATTCATTTCCAATATTACTTTGAACAAAGGTGAGCAATTATCCATACCAGTATCTAAGGGTGATTGCGTTACTTTTAAAGGTAAGTACGTTCCATTAGGTCTGCCTTCAACCGAATGCTCGCAGTCTTTGATCCGTGCGGAAATAATAAATCAATATGTTTTGAACCAAAATGCCTAACAAAGCATTTAAGAGTCATTCGCAACGCTTGGCAGTTTCGCTTCGCTCAAGTATAGCCAAGCGTCGCTCACACCTCGACGTTATGCCGATTTACCAAAATCTCATTGAGGATAAAAAATGATTAGAACAAATACTGTTTGCCCAAAATGCGGTTCAAAAAAAACACCTATCAAAGAAAAAATCATGGGCCAAGACACCCAAGATCTTATTTGTTATGACTGCAAGCACATTGGGTGGTGGAAGGACTTTCAACCCAAAGAGCAAGAAGAAAATAAAGGCGAGAACGTCTAACAGCATAACTATTGGTTCAGCGCGCTCGCTTCGCTCACTGGGACGGGCTAAAGCCCGCCCCTTAACCAAGCGTTATGTGCTAAGGGCGGGTCATGGAAGTATCAGCTGAAGAAGAGATTAACCAGATCATTGTGGGAAAGTCCCACGTCGTAATACTTGGCGCAGGCGCTAGTTATGCGGCGTTCCCTGGTGGCGACAAGCACGGGAGAAAGCTCCCGTTAATGAATAATCTCATTGAGACGCTTGGTCTCCAGGATTTGATTGCCAGCCCGTAGGTTCGATTAGCCGCAAGGCGTAATCGGACGTTCGCGTAAATCGAGCCCCCCGCTATAACGGCCACCCGATTTTCCCCTCTGGCAGATGCCGCTGACTCACGAATACAACCTGGACTGCGGCATCTCGATCGTCCGATCACACTTCGCCCATCGAAGCGGCATGGGATGGCAATAAACAAAAGAGCCGCCCTTTTGGGCGGCTCCTGGCATCAGCGATGGTGACTGATTCGTCTTGTTACCGAATCGTCTTTTTACTGAATCGTCACTCGGCCTTGGGCGCTTCAACCGCAGAGGCCACCGGTTGGTCATCTTCCTTGATCCATGCATCCAGCAGGGTGTAACCCACCGCCAGCACCACGGGGCCGATAAAGAGACCGATGATCCCCATGGTCAGCAAGCCACCGATTACCCCCACCAGAATGAGGATGAGCGGCAGGTCGGCGCCCCGCTTGATCAGGAAGGGGCGCAGGAAGTTGTCCATGGTGCCCGCAATCAGTGACCACACCAGCAGGAAGGTGCCCCAGGTGGTATCACCGCTCCAGTAGAGGTAACCGATACAGGCCAGCAACACCGGGAAGGGGCCGATCTGGGCGACGATCAGCAGGAACATCACCACCACCAGCACCATGGCATAAGGGATACCGGCAATCAGCAGTCCGACACCAGCTACCGAGGATTGCACCAGCGCGGTCACCACCACCCCCATCGCCACGGCACGGATCGCCTGTGAAGCGAGCACAGTGGCGTTGTCACCACGCTGACCCGCCAGCCGGTGGGCAAAGCGGCGAATGCCGGTCGCCACCATTTCACCCGAGTGATAGAGCACCCCGCAGATACCGACGGTCAGCAGGAAGTGGACGAACAGCAAGCCAAGATTACCGGCCTGAGAGGCCAACCAGCGGGCGGTCTGACCAAAGTAGGGGGCCAGCTTGGCAAACAGCACCTGACCACCGCTCGCCAGAATTTGCTGCCAGAAGTCATAGAGCTTGTCGCCCACCAGCGGGATCTGTTGCAGCCAGAGCAGCTCCGGCGGCGGTGACTGGCTGATATGGGTACCCAGCTCGATCAGCATGGGCGCCTTCTCCGCCACATTGGCCAGCGTCATAAAGAGCGGGATAACGAACATCAGCAGCAGCACCAGCGTCATAAAGAGGGCCGCCAGGGTACGCTTGCCCCACAACAGGCGCTGCACCATCAACATCAGCGGCCAGGTAGCGATGGTGATCATGGTGGCCCACACCAGCGCAGGCAGGAAGGGCTGCAACACCAGGAAACAGGAGATAATCAGGATGCTGAGAAACAGCACCCCCAGGGTTATCTTGGCCAAATCCACTTTTTTCACATTCATAGAGTTCCCTTGTCAGAGCCGTTGCCCTTGGGTCGTGTGTCGCATTTCAAGAAAGAGAGTATCCACCAGAGGCCAGCGCTCAACCAGAGCCCCAGCCCGAAAAAGAGCACAAACTGACCAAGCAGGATAGCCAGCGAACTGCTGGTCAGCAGCGGCAGCGACCAGAGCCCCGCCCCGATCACCGCGCCCCCCGCCAGGGTGACCACGCCGGTCACAATGGGGGGATAACCGCCGCGGATCAGGGAGCGCAAACCGCCAACCCAGAGCCCGAGCGCAGCCATGCCGATCCCGGCCAGATGGGCCGATTGGGTCAGCACCCCGAGCGCCAGCGCAGATGCAATCAGCAGCAGCCAAGCCGCCGTATGCCTGTCGGCACGCCAGCAGGGACGCGCGGCCAGCAGCAAGGCGCCGAGCAGCAGGCCAACCGCCACATCGGAGATAAAGTGCACCCCA
Source organism: Aeromonas sp. S12(2024) (assembly GCF_041402305.1). NCBI lineage: Bacteria > Pseudomonadati > Pseudomonadota > Gammaproteobacteria > Aeromonadales > Aeromonadaceae > Aeromonas > Aeromonas sp. S12(2024). The sequence goes on along the minus strand of NZ_JBGLRB010000004.1, from coordinate 219,423 downwards.
AGCCAGACCCGCGCCAGACCTGTGGTCAGCGCCAGCAGCAAGGCCAGCGAATAAGCCAGCCCGCGCCGGGCAGGCCAGAGCCCGCCAAGCAGTGCCCCCCAGAACAGCAGGGCCGAAGCGGTATGGCCGCTCGGCATGCCAAAGCCTTGCGCGCTCTGGGCCGCCAGCAGCGGTTGCAGATGGAAGGGGCGCGGCCAGCCGATCCCCTCCTTGCTTGCCTGCACCAGCAGCCCAAGCCAGAGCATGGCGAACAGCAACTGGCGCAGCCGCGGCCACCCCAGCAGCGGGAGCAGCAAAGGTATCAGGGCAAGCTGAAAGCCGCCTGAACCAAACAGATTGCTGACCGACAGCCACCAGACATCGGGCCCCAGCCACTGCTGCAGCCGCACCATCAGCGGAATCTCGGCCTGATGCAGCGCATTGCCCTGCGCCACGAAATCGGCCTGCCAGTGCACCTCGCTCTCCGGCACCTTATCCAGTCGGGATTGCAGCCAGTCGAGCTGATCCGGGAAACGGCGCTGCTCGCGGGGGAGCTGGTCGATGGCGATCAGCCGGGCGTTAAGGATCTCGCCGCCCAGATTGGGAGCTTTCAGCAGAGAGACAAAATCGGAATCTTGCTGGGCGACGATAGGCTCCAGAGTGCGGCAGGCGAAGATAAGCGCCCGCTGCCAGCGGCCCAACTCCTGCACCACCTCCCCCCGCAAGCCGGTCTCTTCATAGAGTTCGCGCAGCGCCGCCTGCTGCGGGCTCTCGCCGCCATCGATATAGCCACCGCTCAGGCTGTAGCGGGAGGAGATGCGATCCTGCACCAGCAGCAGTTGATCCTGATGACGGATGGCGCAGGCCGCTGCCGTCGGTGCCGCCGGTTCGGCACTCAGGGCTGGCAGAGCGGCAAACAGCGCCAGCAAGAGTAAAAAGAGGGTTCTCGACATCAATTTGCTTTCCCTATGCACAATGGCGACAAGCCTCCCAGAAATCAGATAGTTGGGCAACGGTAGCGGCCGGATCGCCGCCGTTCCCGCCGCGCTGGCGGTGCACGGAAGATTGCGATGAAGCAGGGCACTCCCTACTATTGGCGGCTATCTTCAATTTCATGCAGCAAATGCTGGAGCCCTCCATGAGACAGTTCGGCTTTTTCCTCGGCATCGCCATCGGTGTCATTTTGATCCTGTTCGGCAGCATCGTCATCTTCCAGGCGCTCCCTGCCGCACTGGATGTACTGGAGATGCCAAGCCGCATCCCGTTCGTGCGCGAGGTCTACACCTGGCTGATGACCAGCGCCAACGGCCTGACCGCCCAGCTGGAGCAGAACTTCCTGGAAGCCTTCCAGACCGTGCTCAAGCTGATCCTGCTCATCACCTTCATGTGGGTCTGCGTCAAGCTGGTCAACATGGGGGTGCTGATTATCCGTGCCGGGGTTGACCTCATCCGTACCGCCATCGCCCACAGCGAAGGCCCCCACGACCAGAAGAAGCCGGATCAGCACGATCACTTCTGACTCTGACATGGCCGATGGATGTGAACACTGCCGCCCCTGTTGGGGGCGGCAGTGTTATATGCGCGGTATGAAGGCCCTTCCCAGTCCCCATGAACACCCGATAAAGCAGCGGCTTTCCCTTGTGAATCAGCAAACTGCCCATATGTTGCATCACCTTGACATGGTTTGCGCCCCGCGCGGCGGCTGCCCGGTTTCTATCCCGACCCCGTGCTCTGGTATAATCGACCACCTCTTTTCCCCGTTATGGAGCCTGTTCATGCCCAATCATGCAGAAAGTGCCCTCGAGGTTCGTCTCGACAAGTGGTTGTGGGCGGCCCGTTTCTACAAGACCCGCTCCATTGCGCGGGATCAGATCGACGGGGGCAAGGTGCACTACAATGGTCAGCGCAGCAAACCGGGCAAACAGGTGGAAGTGGGTGCATTGATCCGCTTCTGGCAGGGGCAGGACGAACGCGAAGTGCGGGTGCTGGCCTTGAGCGAGCAGCGCAAATCGGCACCGCTCGCCCAGCAGCTCTATGAAGAGACCGCCGAGAGCCTGAAAAAACGGGCCGAGAACAGCGAGGCGCGCCGCTTCAACAGCCAGTTTGCCCCCAGCCCCGAGCGCCGCCCCGACAAGCAGGAGCGACGCCAGTTGCTCAAGGTCAAACAGTACTGACCGACCCCGATTTGATACCGGGCTGGCATCAACCCCAGCCCGCCCGATTTACCTCACCGAAAAGCCAGGAATACATGATGAGCAACCAAGATCTGCTGTATCGCTATCTGTTTGAAGAGTACGAAGTGCGTGGCGAGCTGGTCCAGCTGGATCACACCTACCGCCACGTAGTGGAAGCCCAGAACTACCCGGTGCAGGTGCAAAAACTGCTGGGCGAGCTGCTGGTCGCCACCAGCCTGCTGACCGCCACCCTCAAGTTTGAAGGCTCCATCACGGTGCAGCTGCAGGGTGATGGCCCGGTGCGTCTGGCCGTGATCAACGGTGACAACAACCAGCAGCTGCGCGGCGTGGCCCGCTATGAAGGCGAGCTGCCGAGCGATGGCAAGCTGCAGAGCCTGATTGGCAACGGCCAGCTGATCATCACCATCACCCCGGAGCAGGGTGAGCGCTATCAGGGCATCATCGCGCTGGATGCCGACACCCTGGCGGGCTGCCTGGAGCACTACTTCGCCCGCTCCGAACAGCTGGCCACCAAGCTGTGGATCCGCACCGGCTATCACGAAGGTGCGCCGCGCGCTGCCGGCATCATGCTGCAGGAGCTGCCCGCCCAGAGCGAGGATCACAGCAACGATTTCGATCACCTGACCCAGCTCACCAGCACCATCAAGGATGAAGAGCTGTTCGGCCTGCAGGCAGAAGAGATCCTCTACCGTCTCTACCATCAGGACAAGGTGCGGGTGTTCGATCCGCAGGCGGTCGAGTTCCGCTGCACCTGCTCCCGCGAGCGCTGCGAAGGAGCCCTGTTGCAGATAGAAAAGGAAGAGGTGATGGAGATGGTGCAGGAGCTCGGCAAGATCGACATGCACTGTGATTATTGCGGCGCCCAGTACCAATTTAATGGGATCGATGTCGAAACCCTGTTCAGCAGGGCTCCCGGCAATGATGCAAACCAGTTACACTAATTAAAGGCGGGCAAAACCCGCCTTTAACTTTAATAACAAAAAAATACCCTATTTTATAAAGTTTGATGGCGATCGCTAAACTCTACCACCTAAGTGATAGGATGACCGTCAGATAGAACCCTACCAACCTCTGAACCCAGGAGAATACAATGACAATCGTGGCAGAACCCACCCTGGCCCAACAATTAGGACTGGACCAGTACGGCATCAAAAACAGCCAAGAAATCGTTCGCAACCCCTCTTACGAGCAGCTTTTCGCGGAAGAGACACGCCCTGACCTGGAAGGGTTCGAGCGCGGTGTGGTGACCGAACTGGGCGCCGTCAACGTAAACACCGGTATCTTCACCGGTCGCTCCCCGAAAGATAAATATATCGTCAAAGATGCCACTACCCAGGATACTGTGTGGTGGTCTGACCAGGGTAAAAACGATAACAAAGCCATTACCCCGGAAGTGTGGTCACATCTGAAAGGGCTGGTCACCAAACAGCTCTCCGGCAAGCGCCTGTTTGTGGTCGACGGTTTCTGCGGTGCCAACCCGGATACCCGCCTGGCCGTGCGCATCATCACCGAGGTGGCCTGGCAGGCACACTTCGTGAAAAACATGTTCATCCGCCCGAGCGATGAAGAGCTGAAAACCTTCAAGCCTGACTTCGTGGTGATGAACGGTGCCAAGTGCACCAACCCGAACTGGAAGGAGCAGGGTCTCAACTCCGAGAACTTTGTTGCCTTCAACATGACCGAGAAGATGCAGCTCATCGGTGGCACCTGGTACGGTGGCGAGATGAAGAAGGGCATGTTCTCCATGATGAACTACTTCCTGCCCCTGCGCGGCATTGCCTCCATGCACTGCTCCGCCAACGTGGGTCAGGACGGCGACGTTGCCATCTTCTTCGGCCTCTCCGGCACCGGCAAGACCACCCTCTCCACCGATCCCAAGCGTCAGCTGATCGGCGATGACGAGCACGGCTGGGATGACCACGGCGTGTTCAACTTCGAAGGGGGCTGCTACGCCAAGACCATCAAGCTCTCCGAAGAGGCCGAGCCGGACATCTACCACGCCATCCGTCGCGATGCGCTGCTGGAGAACGTGACCGTTGCTGCCGATGGCACCATCGACTTCGATGATGGCTCCAAGACCGAGAACACCCGCGTCTCCTACCCCATCTATCATATCGACAACATCGTCAAGCCGGTCTCCAAGGCAGGTCACGCCACCAAGGTGATCTTCCTGACTGCCGACGCTTTCGGCGTGCTGCCCCCGGTCTCCAAACTGACCAAGGAGCAGACCAAGTACCACTTCCTGTCTGGCTTCACCGCTAAACTGGCCGGTACCGAGCGCGGCATCACAGAGCCGACTCCGACCTTCTCCTCCTGCTTCGGCGCAGCCTTCCTCTCCCTGCACCCGACCAAGTACGGTCAGGAGCTGGTGAAACGGATGGAAGCGGCAGGTGCAGAGGCCTATCTGGTCAACACCGGCTGGAACGGCACTGGCAAGCGCATCTCCATCAAGGATACCCGCGCCATCATCGACGCCATCCTGGATGGCTCCATCGAGAAGGCCGAGACCAAGGTGCTGCCGATCTTCAATCTGGAGATCCCGACCGCGCTGCACGATGTGAACCCGGCGATCCTCGACCCGCGCGACACTTACGCCGACAAGGCCGAGTGGGATGCCAAGGCCGTCGATCTGGCAGGGCGCTTCATCAAGAACTTCGAGCGCTTCACCGATAACGACGAAGGCAAACGTCTGGTTGCGGCAGGCCCGCAGCTGTAACAGGCTCGCTTCGTATCAGTGACATCATGCCGGTCAGCCACGCTGACCGGCATTTTTGTTTTTGTGGAGCCCCGAACGCCGCCATCGCTCCCGTTAAAGGGGCCAAAACCTTGCCTTTGCCTGTTGTGACAGGTTAGATTCAGCCAAACTTTATACAATATACAATTCTGTAACGCCCAATCGTGACCCGACCATGACCCCACCCTACAAGACCCGAACCCAGATGGTGATGGAAAACCTCCGTGGCCGGATCCTCCGTGGGGAGTTCCCCGCTGGCGCCCCCTTGCGTCAGGATGCCATTGCCAAAGAGCTGGCCGTGAGCCGCATTCCGGTGCGCGAAGCCCTGATGCAACTGGAAGCGCAGGGGCTGGTGAAGTTCGAAGCCCATCGCGGCGCCGTGGTCACCATGCTGGACGCCTCGGCCATTGAAGAGCTCTTTTATTTGCGAGCGCTGCTGGAAGCCGATACCCTGTTTCACGCCGTCGACAAGATGACGGAAGCCACCTTCGCACAAGCGGAGGCGATCCTCGCCCAGTTTGATCACGCCCTAGAGTCAGGCACCCAGATCGAACATTGGGCCGAGTTGAACCACAGCTTTCACGCCACCCTCTATCAGGCAGCCGGTCGCCCCCAGGCACTTGAACTGATCGCCCAGATCAATCTGAGCTGTGACCGCTATGTCCGCTTCGAGCTGCTGTTTGCCAGCGACGGGGTGGACAAGGCGGAGCGTGAACACGCCCAATTGCTGGAACTGTGCCGCGCCCGGCGCAAGCACGAGGCGGTGGTGCTGCTCAGGCAGCATATCGAAGCAGCGGGTCAGTCGATCAAGCGGATCCTGGCCAGCGGCCATAAAAACTGAACACTCATATAGCAACCATCTGGCACTAACGACATGAATAATTTCGAGATAATTGAAACCCGCGTCGCCCAAGTCAGGGCCGAGCTGGCCATGCAGGAGTTGGACGCCTTTATCGTCCCCCACGATGATGAGCACCTCGGCGAGTACATCCCCGCCTATGCCGAGCGGCTTGACTGGATCACCGGTTTCAACGGCTCTGCCGGAGTCTCCATCATCATGGCCCAGCGGGCAGCCCTCTTTGTCGATGGTCGCTATACGGTGCAGGCGCGGATGCAAACTCCCGCCGAACTGTTCGAATTCCTCCACCTCATTGAAAATCCTCATGTCCAGTGGCTGGCCGAGCAGCTGCCGTCAGGCTCCCGGGTTGGCTTCGATGCCCGCCTGCACAGCCTGACCTGGTACAAGAACGCCAAGGCCGTGCTGGCCGATCGTGGTATCGAGCTGATCCGCGTCGAGCAGAACCCCATCGACCTGAACTGGAGCGATCGCCCGGAGCCGACCAAGAGCCCGGTCATCCTCTACAGCGAGGAGCTGGCGGGCCAGTCCAGCCAGTCCAAACGTGAACAGCTGGCGGCCGACCTGCGCAAGCGCGGGCTGGATGCGGTGCTGCTGACCCAGGCCGAGCCCATCAACTGGCTGCTCAACCTGCGCGGCCGCGATATCGACCGGCTGCCGGTGGTGCTGGGCTTTGCGGTGCTCTACGCCAACACCAGCATGGATTTCTTCGTCGATACCGACAAAATTGACTGCTTCGCCTTTACCCAACACGTGGGGCAGGATGTCTCCGTCTACCCCATCGACAAGCTGGGCGACGTGCTGCAGCGCATCGGTGAAGATCAGCAGAAGGTGCTGGCCGATCCGGACAGCGCCAACGCCTGGACCCAGCTCGTCATGGAAGAGGCGGGTGCCATTCTGGTGGCTGGCCAAGACCCCACCATGCTGCCGAAAGCGTGCAAGAACGAAATCGAGCTGACCGGTATGCGTGCCGCTCACCTGCGCGATGGCGTGGCCATGACCCGCTTCCTCGCCTGGCTGGATCGGCTGGTCGCCTCCGGCGAGTTCGAGGGGGTGGATGAAGGCACTCTGGCCGATCAGGTGGAAGCGTTCCGCCGCGAGCAGGAGCACTACGTCGAGCCGAGCTTCGATACCATCTCCGCGCTCGGCCCCAACGCCGCCATGTGCCACTACCACCACACCAACGGCACCCCGCGCGCGTTTGGCCAGGACAGCCTCTATCTGCTGGACTCCGGCGCCCAGTATATGGATGGCACCACCGACATCACCCGCACCATCAAGGTGGGTGAGGTGAGCGACGAGCAGAAGGCGATGTTTACCCGGGTACTGCAGGGCCATATCGCGCTGGATCAGGCCCGCTTCCCCCGCGGCACCGCCGGTATCCAGCTCGACGTGCTGGCCCGCATGCCGCTGTGGCAAGCCGGTTACAACTACGACCACGGCACCGGCCACGGCGTCGGCCACTTCCTGAGCGTCCACGAAGGGCCCCAGCGCATCGCGCCGAAAGGGAGCTTGGTCGCCCTGCAACCGGGCATGGTGCTCTCCAACGAGCCGGGCTACTACCGTGAAGATGGCTTCGGCATCCGCTGCGAGAACCTGGTAGTCGTGACCGAGCTGGAACCGGTTGGCGAGCTGCCGATGCTGGGCTTCGAGCGGCTGACCTACGTGCCGTTCGATACCCGCCTGATCGACCGCAGCCTGCTGAGCCCGGCCGAATTCCGCTGGATCAACGAATACCATGTCGAGGTGTTCCGCCGCCTGAGCCCACTGCTCGAAGGCGAGGATCTCGCCTGGCTGGAGCAGGCAACCAGCCTCATCTGATGACACAGGGCCTGCGGGCCCTGTTTTTTTATCCCCCCTTTTGACCTGTATCAACACCCAAAGCGAGCAGGTCAGGAGAATGGCGACCATGAAAAGTCATCATGCCAGCCCAGCCCGGGGCTCACACGCCGCAGCCAGCAAAAAGGCGAGTGACCATCCCAGACTCATGCGCGAGCAGCAGACGGTCAGCGCCATGATCCGCCTCTACTGCCAGCACCATCATCAGGATCCCCATTGCCGCCACTGTCGCCAGTTGCGGGATTTCGCCCATCAGCGCCTTCGTCGCTGCCGTTATGGCCACGGCCACAAACCCACCTGCGCCAATTGCAATATCCACTGTTACGCACCGGCGATGCGCAAACAGATCCAGCAGGTGATGAAGTGGAGCGGCCCGCGCATGTTGCTGCACCACCCCTGGCTCACCCTCCGCCATCTGCTCGACGGCTTGCGCAAAGCTCCCAAACTGCCCCAGAGCCGCCCCCTGCCGCCATAACCGCCAATCCCTTGCATCCGGCAGGGGATGACCACTACCCTATGACTCCTTTTCTGCCGTTGACTCCAAGGTCAGCGGCGTTGCCGATCCGTTTGCTGACAATGGAGTCCTGATGCACCACAACCCGCCCCTGCTACGCCCCGCCACCCACCATGACATGCACGCCATCTGGCAGATCGATGCCAAGGTGTTTGGCGAAGATGTCTATCCCGCCTTCTTCTTCCGTCAGGCGATGGATTTGTGGCCCGAGTTGTTGCTGGTGGCTGAATACGAGGGGCAGCTGGTGGGTTATGTGCTGGGGGGATTCGGTCAGGAGCGGTCGCAAGGCTGGGTGCTCTCACTGGCGGTGCTGCCCGAGGCACGCGGTTTTGGTCTGGCCGAGCGAATGATGCGCCAGATGGAGGCCAACCAGCAGGCACTGCAGATCAGCGAACTGCGGCTCACAGTCGATCCGGCCAATCCGGCCCAGCGCCTCTACTACCGGCTCGGTTACACATTGCAGGCGGAAGTAGCCGACTATTTCGGCCCCGGAGAAGACCGTCTGCTGCTGGTTAAAACCCTCTCCGGTACAGCTGCGATTCAAGGACAAAACCGGTTACAGAACGCATAATTGGTTACATTTTGCCGATTTCATGTGTGACGGGGTTGGAGTAAAGTTCACTCATCAACCGGATTGTTCAAATTACGTGCAGCCCAGGAGGCCCACCATGTTGAAGCGTATGACCCTTATTGCCCTGCTGGCAGCAACCACCATCACCGGATGCGCCAACAGTGACGTTTACTCTGGCGATGTTTACACCAAAGACCGCGCCAAACAGGTGCAGACCGTCAGCTACGGCACCATCATCTCCACCCGCCCGGTGAAGATCCAGGCCGATGAGAACTCCCTGATTGGCACCATTGGCGGCGCCGTAGTCGGTGGCCTGCTGGGCAGCACTGTGGGTGGCGGCACCGGACGCGACATCGCCGCCGCAGGCGGCGCCATCGCCGGTGCGGCGGCGGGCAACGCCATCGGCAACAAGATGAATCAGGTCGACGGCGTCGAGCTGGAGATCAAGAAAGAGAACGGCGAAGCCATCGTGGTGGTGCAGAAAGCCAGCCCCACCTTCACCCCGGGCGCCCGTGTACGCATGACCCAGGGCAATGGCAGCATCAACGTGGCCGTCGTGAATTAAGCGTGTGAACTCAGGCTTTGCAGCTTTAGAGTCATAAAAAAACCGCCGGTTCCGGCGGTTTTTTGTTCTCTGGCATTCGGGGTTACATGCTGTAAGCCTTCTCGCCGTGGGAGGTGACATCCAGCCCTTCCCGCTCGGCATCGCCGTTCACCCGCAGACCCACCAGCATGTCGACCGCCTTGAAGGCAATCGCCGCCACGGCACCGGACCAGAGCAGGGTGACACCGACCCCGATAGCCTGGATCTTCACCTGAGTCAGGATCGAGTACCCCTCGGCAACCTGATTGGTGACATAGTCCCACACCCCGGTACCGCCCAGATCCGGGCTGGCAAAGACACCGGTCAGCAGGGCGCCGAGAATGCCGCACACCCCGTGTACGCCAAAGACGTCCAGACTGTCATCGGCCCCCAGCAGGCGCTTGAGACCGTGGACGCCCCACAGACCCGCCACGCCACTGATAAGGCCCATCACCAGACCACCGCCCACACCGACGAAACCGGCTGCCGGGGTGATCACCACCAGACCGGACACCGCACCGGATGCCGCACCCAGCAGGGAGGGACGTCCCTTCATCACCCACTCGGCCAGCGTCCATGAGAGAGCTGCCGCAGCCGGCGCTACCCAGGTGTTGATAAAGGCGAGTGAGGCGATACCGTTGGCTTCCAGCGCGGAGCCCGCGTTGAAACCGAACCAGCCGAACCAGAGCAGGGAGGCACCGATCATGGTCATGGTCAGGCTGTGGGGGGTCATGGGATCACGACCGTAGCCCAGACGCTTGCCCACCAGATAGGCACCCACCAGACCCGCCACGGCAGCGTTGATGTGCACCACTGTGCCGCCTGCAAAGTCCAGCGCACCATGCTGGAACAGATAGCCGGCAGTTGCAGTCGCCGTGGCCGCAGCCTCGGCGCTGGTATAGGCATCCGGACCCGCCCAATACCACACCATATGAGCCAGCGGGATATAGGCGAAGGTGAACCAGATCACCGAGAAGAGCAGCACGGCAGCAAACTTGATGCGCTCGGCAAACGCCCCCACGATAAGGCCGCAGGTGATGGCGGCAAAGGCCCCCTGGAACACCACATAGATCAGCTCGCTGATCCCGACACCCTTGCTGAAGGTGGCGGCGATGGAGTCAGGGGTCACCCCCTTGAGCAACACCTTGCTGAAGGAGCCGTAGAAATTGCCCCCTTCGGTAAAGGCCAGCGAATAGCCGTAGATCACCCAGAGCACGCAGATGAGGCAGAACAGGGTAAAGACCTGCATCAGCACGCTCAGCATGTTTTTGGCCCGCACCAGACCACCGTAGAAGAGGGCGAGACCGGGGATCGACATCAGGATCACCAGCGCCGCCGAGAGAAGCATCCAAGTGTTGTCACCCTTGTTGATTGTCATGGCGGCAACCGGCGCCACCGCCGCCTGTACCTGAGCGACCTCTTCGGCCCAACTTGGGGTAACCAGCAAGGCAGGCAACATCGTCAGACCCGCCATCATCCATTTTTTGACCATAGAGCACTCTCCTTCCCTGTCGTACCGGTACAAGACCGGCTCCGTTTCCCTGATTGAATCTGTGGCGAACCGCAAGGTGTTGCTGCAACCCGCCAGAATCACACCCGCGCCCGGCACGGGGATGTCTCTTGCCACTTCCTCATCACTGCGTCTGCCGCCGATGACCGCAAGAGACCGTCTGACATCTAAAAAGCATAAAGCGGGCCATAAATTTAAATCCTTTTAAATCATTGCATTAGAAAGATCATACATCATCAATGCACCAATTTGGCGCATGAGCTGCGCTAACCTGCCCAGGGTCGCCCTGTCGCAGGGCAGGCGATACGTCGCGCACCAGAAGTGCGCAAACCCTGAGCCAGCCCACAAGCTGACGTCATCGATATCGCGCGCTGCGGGCCCGCTCGTTTACACTGACAGACCAGCCGTTTCCTGTTATCCGACCACGGCATGCCATTACACAGCCCCTTGTTTGCAAGGTGATGGCAGTCCCAATCCGAGGAACACCATGCAGTTCGATCGTCTCGACATCAGCCTCTCCCACTACCGTCACCTCGACCGGGAGCATCGCGCCCACATCGCGCTGCTGGGGATAGTGATGCTGGCCATCATGGCCCTTCATCTGTTGCTGCTGCCCCACTTCCCCTACGAGCGCTTTTACGCCGTCAGCTTTGGCTTCGAGGTGATCAACTGGCTCACCATGCTGTTCCTGTTCTGGGTGGTGCAGTGCGCCCACCTGCCCACCCACACCTACCGCATGCTCTCCTGCGGTCTGATGTTGTGGATCATGGGGGCCACCGCCGACATCATGGATGAACTGGTGGCGCAGCCACTCTGGCTCGCCATCTATGCCGAGGATTTGCTGCGCTCCAGCGGCATCCTGCTCAGCAGCATCGGCATCCTGAGCACCATGCACCATCTCTTTCACATCAATACCCAGCTCAGACAGCAGGCGCTGTTTGACGATCTGACTAGGCTGCCAAACCGGCGCTACTTTCATCAGCAGCTGTTTCTGGAACAGGGGATTTGCCACGCTCTCATCCTGCTGGATCTGGATCACTTCAAGCTGATCAATGACAACTACGGCCACGATATCGGGGATCGGGTGTTGCAACAGTTTGGCGAGCTGTTGCAACAGCACTGCCCACCCGGTGCGCTGGCGGCCCGTGTCGGGGGTGAAGAGTTTGCCCTGCTGCTGCCCGTCGCCCACGAAGCCGAGCTGCAGCAACTGGCCAACACCCTGCTCACTGCGACCCGCACCATAGCACCCGACCCGGCCCATACCATGACGGTCAGTCTGGGAGTGGGGATCCGCGAGCCCAGGGAACCGGCCGTCTCGCTGTTCAAGCGGGTGGATCAGGCGCTTTATGGCGCCAAGGAAGCGGGCAGAAACTGCGCGGTATGGGCGACGCCGACTAACAAGGGGGCGTGAAGAGCTACCGATTGATTAACGATCACAGCGGAAGATTACTACTGAAACAGGAGCCCCTGTTTCATAGGGAAAATCCCCTCGCCTAAAAGCGGAAGGTAAGACCGATATTGGCCTGCCACTGGGTTACCAGCTCCCCGCGCACCTTGAACACGCACTGCTCCGGGTTGCAGAGAAACTGGTTGTTGTCGTTGACCAGCGAGCCATAACCGCGCACCTCGGCCCGCAGGGCCAGATGCTCGGCGAGGCGCGGTTGCACCCCGAGCGCCAGCGACATGGAAGGGGTCACCTCGCTGTCGTAGGCGGCAAAACGGGTCACCCCGATCCCGGCGCCGATATAGGGCGCCATCAGGTTGTCAGAGAGGGTCAAGGCACCGGAAAAGTGCAGGGTATCGACCGTCAGGCGATCCGGCTGGTCGGGAGAGAGGGTGGTGGACTGATGGCTGTAGAGCAGCTCGATCATGCCGGGATCATCCACCTCCTTGCTAATAAAAAGACCCCAGCTGCCGGAGCTCTGCCCCTGCAGTGAATCAAACGATGCAGAAAGCGGCACCGGCTGCACCACATCGCCACTCTTCTCGAAGTCGATGGCTGAGCTGTAGCCGAAAAACGGCGTCACCTGCCAACCGGATGTGGCTGAACCCTCAGCACTCCAGACCGGCCCCAGTGGCAACAACAGCCCCATCATCGCTATACCGGCTCTCTTCATCATCCCCTGCTCCCTGTGTGATTGTGCAGAAAGCATACCAGAGGCGTCCTGCGCCCATCCTAAACGGCGGCTGTACCGGATCACTTTCATCGCGGGATTTCCCTCTCGCCGGAACCTCTGCCGAACCGCCCCACTGGCGCCGCTATGCGCCCCTGCCACCATTCATCGACGGTTAACCTCTGCCACGTATGCTGGCGCCAAATCGGGTCATCGGGGCCCGTTATCACCACTCAGAAGGACATCAGGGAATGGTTGCCGCGCAACTTCACGACCCCAAAACCACCCTCGCGGATACCCTGCGGGCCACCGCGCATGCCATCGACGAGAGCCATATCAGCCTGCGCCAGATGCTCGCGCTGGTGGGTGAGCAGGGGATGCTGCTGTTCTGCGTGCTGCTCACCGTCCCCTTCCTGCTGCCGGTCTCCATTCCCGGGGTCAGCACCCCGTTTGGCCTGCTGATCCTCTTTATCGGCATCGGCATCACCCTCAACCGGGTGCCCTGGCTGCCCGCCATGCTGATGGAGCGCCGCTTCGCCGCCGACCAGCTCAAGCCGACCCTGCACAAGGGGGCGGATCTGCTGGCCCGGGTCGATCGCGTTATCCGCCCGCGCCTGCTGGTGCTGACCGGCAGCAGCACGGTCAACCGCTGCAACGGCCTGCTGATCATGCTGGCCGCCCTGCTGCTGATGCTGCCCCTGGGCGCCATCCCGTTCACCAACGCCATGCCTGCCTGGGCCATCCTGCTGCTGGCCACCGGCATGTTGCAGCGGGACGGTCTGTTCGTCGCCAGCGGCTATCTGCTGGTAAGCGCAACCCTGGTCTGGTTCAGCGTGCTGGCCATCGGCTTGCTGATGGCAGGCCAGAGCGCCAGCGGCCTGCTCGGCTAACCCCGATGCACAGAAAAAGGGCGACCAGATGGTCGCCCTTTTTGATTTGTGCGGGATACCGCCCGGTCAAAGCAGATCGTAGATAAGGGCCGAGATGGCAAGCAGCCCCATCACCAACACAAAAAGGGTACTCGGCCCGCGATAACGCTTGAGTGCGGGCAAGCGATAGATGGAGCAGGCCGGCAGCAGAAACAGGATCACCGCGATCAGCGGGCCACTGACGCGCTCGATGATGTCGAGCACGTTGGGGTTCAGATAGGTAATGACGGCGGTCACCATAAACAGGATCACCGATGACACCCGGGCGATGGTTGACTCCTTGAGGGAGAGCCCCAGCCCCTGACAGGCACCGCTCACCATGCTCACCGTCCCCTCGCTCACCCCCATGGAGGTGCCGAGGAAGGATTTGGACATGGCCAGAATGGCGATGAGCGGCCCCACATAGGCGATCAGCGGATTGGAGAACTTGTTCGCCAGCGCCGACAGCACGGAGATATTGTCGGTGCGGGCCAGCGCCATCTCGGCCTGACTCAGACTCATCACGCAGCTCACCACGAAAAAGAGCACGCTGCCGCAAATCAGCATGCTGCTGCACTTGATGATCCGCTTGGCGCGCAGATCGGCACTCTCTTGGCAACGCTTCTTCTGCGCCGCGCTGAAGGAAGAAATAATGGGCGCATGGCTGAAGGAGAAGACCATCACCGGCACGATCAGCCAGAGGGATTTCCAGAACACCGGATCACGCCAGTCCACAGACTGACTCTCGCTGAAATAGGAGAGGCTCCACTGGGGCAGCAGATAGATGGAGAGGCCAATCAGAAAGGCGACCATGGGCAGCGCCAGCACGCTGATGGCCGACACCACGATCTGTTTGCCGGCCAGCAGCACCAGATGCAGGCCCAGCATCACCCCCAGCACCAGCAAGCCGCGCGGAAGCTCGGCATCCCCCAGCTGGTGGACCACGAAGCTCTGGATCGCATTGGTGATGGAGATGCTGTAGACCAGAATGATGGGGTAGAAGGCCATCAGATAGACCAGCATCAGCAGCTTGCCCGCCCTGGCACCGAAGTGCTCCTCCACCACATGGGTGATATCCCCTTCCCGATGGGAGCTGGAGAGCACAAAGCGGCTCAATGCCCGGTGGGAATAATAAGAAAGCGGAAAAGCCAGCAATAAAATAAACAGCAAAATAACCGGAGAATTACTGCCAACCGTAATAGGGAGAAATAACGTACCGGCACCGACAGCAGTGGCATATAGGCCCATGGTCCATACCGAATCGCTTTTCTCCCATTTCAATTTTGAAACAGGGTTACTCTTTTCAGCAATAGAAACACTCATTGCAATATATACCTTATTAATCTGTCATCATTATTTTTATTGGCCCGAATAACAGGCTGGAGATATGTCGTTGCATATCGCCCTGCACATGAAAAAACAACGCCGCCAGCGGCCAACAGGGCCACCGGAGAGAAACGGAGCTGCCACGCTACCATCGTTGAAATCGCTATCCGGGTCAAGGTTAATAATTCATGACTGTTTGAATCGGAATGTTTCAAAAGACAACAGGATGTATCACATTCGTCACCCAAAACCAGATTCACGCCTGTTTGATAACATACCGATAAAACCTCATGCTGTTGCCCAACAACACAAATAAGACCAGCGATCAGGCCGATAATATTAACACCTTAAGCTGTGGAATATGAGTTAAATAATACGGCCAACTTTTCTACTAATTGACAGTGATGTCAGCCAATTTATTCAGGGTAAAAGCGCAGGCTATTTCCCACAGCGACCGGGGCGGCACTCTCAACCTGCCGGGCAGTGCGCCACCCGGTTGCGGCCTGCTCGCTTGGCCCGATAGAGCCACTCGTCGGCCCGAGCCAGCGCCTGATTGATCTCCTCCTCCGGCTGCACCAGGGTTGTGCCCAGACTGACCGTGATGGCGACCGGATCGGCAGGCAGCGCTTCGACGGCGGCACGGATCTGCTCCGCCATCTGCTGCAAACCGGCCTCATCGATCCGCGGTAGCAGGATCAGAAACTCCTCGCCACCGCTGCGCACAAAGAGATCGTCCGCCCGCAACAGGGCATCGATGCAGCCACTGAATCGCTGCAAGGCTCGATCTCCCTGCTGATGGCCGTAACGATCGTTGATCTGCTTGAAGTGATCGATGTCGAGCATGATAAGACCGCAGGGCGCCTCCCCTGCCCGCAGCGGCTGACAGTGTTCGAAGAAGAACCGGCGGTTGTAGAGGCCGGTCAGCTGGTCGGTTTCACTCTGGCGCAGCAGCCGCTGCTGCAACTCGTACTGGCGGGTGATATTGCGGGTCACCCAGGCCACCGCCCGCTTGCCGTCATAGAGGGAGGGCAGCGGCGCAATCTTGCCCTCAAAACGCTGTACCCCTTGCGGCCCGACGGCGGCATTAATCCCCCCCACCTCGGCGGCGGAGAGCTCATACTCCACCACCCGCACCTGACCGCTCGCCAGCGACTCGGCCACCTGCGCCTTGACCCACATGGCCATCTCGGGTGGCAGCACATCGGCCAGCTGTTTTCCCGCCAGCGGATTGCCGTCGTGATAGGATTGCTGCTCCATGCCGCCGATATATTCCACGTAATAGCCATCTTCACTGAGGATAAAGACGGGATCTGGCAGCTGGGCCATCACTTCATAAAGCTGGGTTACCGAAAGCGCCACGAAGACTCCTGTACTTCAACGTCAAACAGGGGGGAGATATTCTGCCTCAAGAGGACTAACTCGCCCTCATCGTCAGCGCAGAAAAATCTGCGGCCACAGCCAACAATCCTTTACATCTAGCAGCCCGCCAGCCTCTCGGCCACCACAGGTGGCCAGCGCGTTGCTACTCCCGCCACTACGCTCGCTCACGGCGGCGAAAGCCCCCTCACCCGGTCGCGCATATCCCATTGTTTCAACTCACAAGTTCATTTACGCTGGCCGTCCTGAGTCCAGTTTTCACCTCATCAGCCATCAGGGAGCCAGCCACCCGCAACCGCAGGGGCTGTACCACGGAAAAGGAATCGCCAGATGAAAAACGCCATCGTTACCGCCCGCTTCGACGCTATCAGCACCGAAGGGGAACAGCTCACCCTCAAGATCGCCATCAAGGCCCCCGAGCCGGATCCCAAGTCCGCCAGCGGTGACTGGCGCTGCAAGGTGAAGCTGGCAGGGCTGAGCGACAAGACCTTTATCTACGGCATCGACAGCCTGCAGGCCCTGAGCCTCGCCATCAAGTTTGTCGAAACCGAACTGCGCGCTTTCTCCGATGCGGGCTGGCAGTTCTATCTGCCCAATTGCCCCGATCACCCCATCGACATGAGCGCCTGCTACTTCCCGGCGCTCTAGCCCAAGGTCAACTCAGGGAGCATGGGGTGCAGCCCAGCTCCCACAATATCCCTTTCATCGACAACGAGCTCATCATAGGCAAGTGCTGCCCCACAACCCGCAATGCCAAGGGTACTGTCAGAAAATTTGACAATTAAATCAATAGCATGCATCCAAAAACAATTGACAATAATTCTCATTTAATCAATGGTTGATTTCCAAATGAACCACTCTGGAGATAGTGGATGAAGCTCTGTTTGGCCACAGCATTATTGCTGTGCAGTATTTCAAGTGCCAATGCCAATACTTGCCCATTGAGTAACTGCAACACACTACACGCTGGTGAACATTACTCTATTAATGCCGATGGAAAGTATTGCATCAATTTCAACAAAGAAAACATCACGGTGGTAAACCTTTCGAGTCGATACATTGAAATAGAAGACAAAAATTCAAATCCAACTGTTATATACCCTGGTGAATTTGTTGATGTCGATACCATATCAACAATCGCAAATTCAACCAAGGTAGTTATCAGCATAGAGCACGATAGCTTTATCGTGATAAGAGATATAAATGAAAGCAAGCGTAATAAGAGAGCGGCACCAGCATTGGTATGGGCAGGCGGCGGGGCCGTTATGGGGGTGATGGGCGTCATTGCCAACAATCCTGATGCCAGCATGAGAGAGATTGCTGCAGGTGCATTTGGTGGTGCCGTTACCGGTAGGTTAAGCCCCATCATGGGAAGTGGTGTCGCAGGCATGATGGCTTCAGGCAGTGCTGGCCTGGCAGCAAGCGGTGGCTGTGCCTCATGTCACTAGTGATGATGATCGTCACATTGATAGCGGCCGTTGTAGTACCCTTTCTTTTAAGCAACAACCTTGCCCATCGAATTGCACTGCTACTAATTTCAAGCGGTTCAATACTATTTAATTATTTCTCGGGCACTTTCTCAGCCTGGATATATTTAACCTTTATTGTATTTACAGTTATTTTAAAGGCTAACTATCGTTCTACTCTGGTGCGTTGTGATGATGCAATACTAGGTTGCTATATAATTTTCTACATCCAGCCATTAGTTTTCAGGATGATTTAAAACTCTCTATTTAAATGAAGCTGACAAAATAAACTAGCCATAAAAAGAGCGCATATTATACGCTCTTTTTATTTCAGACCTGTTTGGTAATATTTATCAACCCGTATTACGCATCCCTGCGGCAATACCGGCGATGGTAACCATCAGTGCCTTGTCCAGCTCGGGGTGCAGGGTCTCCGGGTGGTTGCGGGAGCGGTTGAGCAGCTCGGCCTGCAGCACGTTGAGCGGGTCTGTGTAGGGGTTGCGGAGCTTGATGGACTCCTTGATCCAGGGCTGATCCTCCAGCAGATCCCCGCGCGGGCTCAGTTTCAGCACTACCTCGATGGATTCGGCGAGCTCCTGACGCAGCTGTTTGCCAAGGCCCCACAGCTCCTGCGGCACCAGACGGGTGTCGTAGTACTCGGCGAGCCAGACGTCCGCCTTGAGGAACACCATCTCCAGCATTTCGAGGCGAGTGCGGAAGAAGGGCCACTGGGCGCTCATCTCTTCCAGCACCGCCAGCTTGCCGCCGTCGATAGCCTGTTGCAGCGCCTTGTGGGCACCGAGCCAGGCCGGCAGCATCAGGCGGTTCTGGGTCCAGGCGAAGATCCACGGAATGGCGCGCAGGCTCTCGACGCCGCCGTTGGGCTTGCGCTTGGAGGGACGGGAGCCGAGCGGCAGCTTGCCGAGCTCCATCTCCGGGGTGGCGGCACGGAAGTAAGGGACGAAGTCCGGATGACCGCGCACGATACTGCGGTAGTGCTCGCAGGAGTCGGCGGCCAGCTGTTCCATCACCTCGCGCCAGCACTCTTTCGGCTTGGGCGGCGGCAGCAGGTTCCCTTCCAGCACGGCGCTGGTGTAGAGCTCCAGACTCTTGATCGCCACTTTCGGCAGACCGAACTTGAAGCGGATCATCTCCCCCTGTTCGGTGGTACGCAGACCGCCGCGCAGGGATCCCGGCGGCTGGGAGAGGATGGCCTGATGGGCAGGCGCACCACCACGACCGACGGTACCGCCACGGCCATGGAACAGGGTGAGGCGGATGTTGTTGGCTTCGGCCAGCCCCACCAGGGATTCCATGGCGGCGTACTGGGCCCAGCCAGCGGCCATCATGCCCGCATCCTTGGCAGAGTCGGAGTAACCGATCATCACATACTGACGACCCTGAATGTAGCCGCGATACCAGTCCACCGAGAGCAGGCGCTCCATCACGGCGGTGCCTGCCATCAGGTCATCCTGGGTTTCAAACAGCGGGGCGACCGGCATGCGGAACTTGCAGCCTGCCTCTTTGAGCAGCAGTTGCACCGACAGCACGTCAGACGGCGCACCTGCCATGGAGATGATGTAGATGCCGAACGCATCGGGGTCGTGCTGGGCGATGACCTGACAGGTATCCAGCGTCTCGCGCACCTCGGCGCTCGGCTCCCAGTCGTGGGGAATGAGCGGGCGACGGGAGTTCAGTTCGTTGAGCAGGAAGGCCTGCTTGTCATCTTCGCTCCACTCGGCGTAGTCACCCAGACCCAGATAGCGGGTCAGCTCGGAGAAGACCAGCCCGTGACGCTCGCCATCCTGACGGATATCCAGCTTGACCAGATGGATGCCGAAACAGGCGACCTTGCGCAGCACATCCAGCAGCATGCCATCGGCGATGTTGCCCATGCCGCAGGCGTGCAATGAGTGGTAGCAGAGCTCCAGCGGCTCGCGCAGCTGGGCGGTGGTCTTGACCAGATCCTGGCTCTCGCTCGCCTGGCCCTGCACCTTGGCGGTGAGGTGCTCCTTGGTTTCGCGCAGCGCTTCACGCAGCTCGCGCACCAGCGCACGGTAAGGCTCGGGGTGATCGCCAACGCGAGCGCGCACGGCGTCGGTACAGTCAGACATGGAGAGCTCGGAGGTGAGCTCCTTGATGTCTTTGTAGAACAGGCTCACCGCCATCCAGCGACCCAGCTCCAGCACTTCGGCAGTCACCTTGGCGGTGACGAAGGGGTTGCCGTCACGGTCACCGCCCATCCAGGAGGTGAACTTGACCGGCGCGGCATCCAGCGGCAGCCGCACACCCAGATGGTGTTGCAGACGCTCGTCCAGATTGCGCATGAATTCGGGAATGGCGGGCCACAGGCTGTTCTCCACCACGGCGAAGCCCCACTTGGCCTCGTCGACCGGAGTCGGGCGCTGTTCGCGGATCTCGTTGGTGTGCCACGCCTGATTGATCAGCTGCTCGATACGATTGAGGATCTTGTCCCGCTCGCGGGGCAGCAGGTCGGAGAGCTCCAGCGCCTCGAGGCAGTCGTTGAGCTGTACGTGCTTGTGAATCAGGGTGCGGCGGGTCACCTCAGTGGGGTGGGCGGTCAGCACCAGATCAATGTCCAGCTCGCGCACGGCCTGAATGATGGCCTCTTGCGACAGGTTGGAGGCTTTCAGCTTGTCGAACATCTGCTCCAGCGGGTCCGGGGTGCAGACCTGCTCTTCGCAGCGACGGGAGATGGTGTGGAACTGTTCCGCCACGTTGGCCAGATTGAGGAACTGGCTGAAGGCGCGGGCCACCGGCAGCAGTTCATCATCGCTCAGGGTGCGCAGGGTATCGAGCAGACGTTCCCGGTCTGATTCATTGCCCTTGCGGGAGGACTTGGCCAATTGGCGAATGGTTTCGATCTTGTCGAGAAAGGCCTGACCCTGATGATCCTTGATGGATTTACCCAGCAGCTGACCCAGCATACCTACGTTGGCGCGTAGTGCGGCGTACTTTTCGTTCATTCCACATCCTTATCTTGTTGGTGCCTGACACCCATCCGGGGTGCTAGACGACCTCACTTATTGTTGTGCGATTACAACATATGCTCCGTCATCTTAGGGTGACAATCTACCCAGATTGTCTGCGCAAGGTCAAATAACAGGCCGATTCAGAACATGTATTTCCATCACCACTCCACAACCGGCTTGTTATGTAACTTACTTACAGTTTTTACGCCCCTTTCACCGCCGCCGCTACAGGCAAAAACGTCTGATCAGGTGTTGCAACACCGAGGTGGTCGGCTTGACGAAGGAGAGGTCGAGATACTCGTCAGGCTGGTGCGCCTGGGTGATATGACCTGGGCCCATCACTATGGTCTCGCAGCCAAGCTGCTGGATAAACGGCGCTTCGGTGCAGTAGTTGACCGACTCGGCGGCGCGGCCGCTCGCCTTCTCAGCTTCGCGCACCAGCACAGAGTCGTCGGCGCAAGCGTAGGCGGGAATGGGTTCATGCAGATGTTGCAGATGCAGGCAGCCCGGCTGGTGGATCTCGATGGGCGACAGCGCCTCTTTGAGCATCCCCATCAGCTCATCCGGCCCCACCTGCGGGGTGGGTCGCAGGTCGATATGCAGCTCGCAGCAGCCGCAGATGCGGTTCGGGCTGTCGCCGCCCTGAATGTAACCCAGGTTAAGGGTCGGCTGCGGCACGGCAAAGCGGTGGTCGGCGTAGCGATCTTTCAGATCCTGCTGCAAGCGCAGCACCTGCCCCATCGCCTTGTGCATGATCTCCATGGCGTTGACGCCGTTGGCGGGATCCGAGCTGTGACCGCTCTTGCCGGTAATACGGATCGCCTCCGACATATGCCCCTTGTGGGCCACCACCGGCACCAGTCCGGTCGGCTCGCCAATCACAGCGTAGTCGGGTTTCAGCTCGGCCGCCGCGGCGATGGCGCGGGCCCCCGCCATGGTGGTCTCTTCATCGGCAGTGGCGAGAATGCGAAGGGGCTTGGTCAGCTTGGTGAGCTCGATCTCTTTGAGCGCTTCCACTATGAAGGCGAAGAAGCCCTTCATATCGATGGTGCCGAGGCCATAGAGGCGATTGCCCTCTTCGGTTACCTTGAAGGGATCCTTGCTCCAACCCCCCTCATCGAACGGCACCGTATCGGTGTGGCCTGCCAGCAGCAGACCGCCCTCCCCCTGACCGATCGTCGCCACCAGATTGAATTTGCCCGGCAGATCAGGAAGCGCCGTCACCTCGCACTGAAAACCGAGTTGACCGAACCAGTCAGCCAGCAGCCGGATCACAGCCTCATTGCTCTGATCCCACTTGGGATCCGTGCTGCTGATAGAGGGAATCGCAATAATATTCTTATAAAGTGAAAAAAAATCCAGATTGGCCATCAGCTCCTCCTTGCGTCCCCGGAATGTTTCTGTTAGAAAATACAAATGCAAAGTGAGTGCATGAATATTCTGTAATTTTACCTGAATATCTGGCTCATCAACAAAGGCTTCTAGTTGTAAGGGAAAGTTAATGTTCTGTCACCTGATCTATAACCGACGACACACACCCGCCTGAATTGCCCCTCCGCACTTGTGCAAAGGGGCGCTCGAACACCCTTGTGCACTGCAGCGTCATGCTGTGAATCTCGAACTCTGACTTGGAATATTCAACATGCTTAACACCGTTATCGTCGGTGCCAGTGGCTACGCGGGAGCCGAACTGGCCGCACTGGTACAGAACCATCCACAACTCAAACTGTTCGGCCTCTATGTCTCCGCCGGCAGTCAGGATGCCCACAAGCGCTTCTCTTCCCTGCATCCCCAGTGGGTCGGAGTCCTCGATCAGCCGCTGCTGCCGCTGGACGACGACGGCATGACCCGGATCCTGACCCAGGCCGATCTGGTGCTGCTAGCCACCGCCCACGAGGTGAGCGCCGAGCTCGCACCCAAGTTTCTCGCCAAGGGGCTGCCGGTGTTCGATCTCTCCGGCGCCTTCAGGGTCAAGGATCAGGGCTTTTACGACAGCTTCTATGGCTTCACCCACCAGAGCGAACAGTGGCTGGATCAGGCCGCCTACGGTCTGGCCGAGTGGAATGCCGATGCCATCGCCAGCGCCCAGCTGATTGCGGTACCGGGTTGTTACCCGACCGCATCGCTGTGCGCCCTCAAGCCGCTGCAGCAGGATGGCCTGATTGCCAAGGGGTGGCAGCCCATCATCAACGCCGTCTCCGGGGTCTCCGGCGCCGGGCGCAAGGCGGCCATCAATACCAGCTTCTGCGAAGTGAGCCTTAACCCTTACGGCACCTTCAATCACAGACACCAGCCGGAGATCAGCCATCACCTCGGCAAGGAGGTGCTGTTCCAGCCCCACCTTGGCAACTATGTGCGCGGCATCCTGGCCACCATCTATGTGCAGCTGGCGGACGGCGTCACCCCCACTCAGGTGGATCAGGCCTTCCTCAAGGCTTACGAAGGCAAGCCGTTGGTGCGCCTCACCGGCCAGATGCCCTCTATTCGCGGTGTGGCAAACACCCCTTACTGCGATATCGCCTGGCAACAGCAGGGCAACATGCTGGTGGTGGTCTCTGCCATCGACAACCTGCTCAAGGGAGCCGCCTCGCAAGCCATTCAGTGCATAAATATCAAATTCGGATTTGAACCGGCCACCGGCCTGATTTAAGGACTTAGGAAGGATCTCGAACATGGACAAACAGACGTTGGTAATCAAGCTGGGCGGCGCCCTTATCGAGAATGACGAGGCGCTGACCGCCCTGTTCGCCACCCTCAAAACCTTTCTCGACGATCAGCACCGTCCGCTGGTGCTGGTGCACGGCGGTGGCTGTCTGGTGGATGACCTGCTCAAGGGGCTGGGTCTTACCTCTACCAAGAAGAACGGCCTGCGGGTTACCCCGTTCGAGCAGATCCCCTTTATTGCCGGGGCTCTGGCGGGCACTGCCAACAAGCAGATGATGGCCAAGGCGATCGCCACCGGCATTCCGGCGGTGGGTCTCTGTCTGGCGGATGGCGGCCTGTGTCAGGTGACCCAGCTCGACCCGGATCTCGGCGCGGTCGGCGAGTGCAAGCCGGGCAATCCGGCACTGGTGGCTGGCATCCTCGGTCAGGGCTTCCTGCCGGTAGTGAGCTCCATCGGCATCACCGCCGACGGGCAACTGATGAACGTCAACGCGGATCAGGCTGCCACCGCCATTGCCGAGGCGCTCGGTGCCGATCTGGTGATGCTCTCCGATGTGAGCGGCATTCTCGATGGCAAGGGCAAGCTGGTGCCCCAGCTCGACAAGCTGACCGCACTGGATCTGATGGAGAAAGGGGTGATCCGCGATGGCATGGCGGTCAAGGTAGAAGCGGCCCTGCACGCCGCCCAGACCCTCGGCAAGCCGGTCTGTGTCGCCAGCTGGCGTTACCCGGATCAGCTGCTCAAGCTGCTGGCTGGCGGCGCGGTCGGCACTCAAGTGGCCATTTGATCTCCACCGGAACAAGGAACATCCGATGCAACATCTTCTGAAAGACAGTGATCTGAACAAAGCCCAGATCGAAGCGCTGATTGCGCTGGGCAAAGCAGTGAAAGCCGACCCGAAGAAGTACAGCCAGGCGCTGGCCGGCAAGAGCGTGGTCACTCTATTCGAGAAGCCCTCCCTGCGCACCCGGGTCACCTTCGACATCGGCATCGCCAAACTGGGCGGCCACAGCGTCTATCTGGATCAGCAGAACGGCGCGCTGGGCAAGCGGGAGTCGGTGAAAGATTTCGCCACCAACCTGTCGCGCTGGTGTGATGCCATCGTCGCCCGGGTGTTCGATCACCAGACCCTGGTCGAGCTGGCAGCGCACGGCGCTGTGCCGGTAGTGAACAGCCTGTGCAACCTTTACCACCCCTGTCAGGGGCTGGCCGACTTTATGACCATTGCCGAGCACTACGACGACCTGTCGAAGGTGAAGCTTGCCTACCTCGGTGATGGCAACAACGTCAGCCACTCTCTGCTGCTGCTGGGGGCCACCCTGGGCACCGACGTCACCCTGATCTGCCCGAAAGGCCACGGCCCGGATACCCAGATTTTCCTGCAGGCGCAGGCACTGGCAGCCAAGTCGGGGGCGACCATCCACATCAGCGATGACGTGGCGGATATCGAAGGGTTCGACGTGGCCTACACCGACACCTGGGTCTCCATGGGTGACAACACCCCGATGGAGCAGGTCAAAGACCTCTTTATGCCTTACCAGATCAATCAGGCCCTGCTCGACCGTACCGGCATCCAGCACGTGCTGCATTGCCAGCCGGCTCATCGGGAGCTGGAGATCACCTCGCAGGTGATGGATGGCCCCGCCTCCCTCATCATGGACGAGGCCGAAAACCGGATGCATATCCAGAACGCCGTGTTGCTGACCCTTCTCGGCGGCAAGTAACGCGGCACTCAACCTGAATCACGACCCTTTATCGAATCATCATGGAGAGAAGTAAAATGAGCGGAATCAACAAGATCGTACTGGCTTACTCGGGTGGACTGGATACCTCGGCCATCATTCCCTGGCTGAAAGAGCACTATGACGCCGAAATCATCGCCTTCGTGGCAGACGTCGGTCAGGAGCGTGACGATCTGGAAGGGATCGAGCAGAAGGCGATCGCCTCCGGCGCCACCAAGTGCATCATCAAGGATCTTCGCGAAGAGTTCGTCAAAGAGTACGTCTACCCGACCCTGAAGACCGGCGCTGTCTATGAGGGCACCTACCTGCTGGGCACCTCCATGGCCCGTCCGGTGATCGCCAAGGCGATGGTCGAGGCGGCGCTGGCGGAAGGTGCCGATGCCATCTCCCACGGTTGTACCGGCAAGGGTAACGATCAGGTACGTTTCGAAGGTGCGGTCGCCGCGCTGGCGCCCCAGCTGAAAGTCATCGCCCCGTGGCGGATCTGGGACATGCGCTCCCGGGAAGATCTGCTCTCCTATCTAGAGACCCGCAACATCCCCTGCAAGGCGACTTTGAAGAAGATCTACAGCCGCGATGCCAACGCCTGGCACATCTCCACCGAGGGTGGCGAGCTGGAGAGCACCTGGAACGAGCCCTCCGAAGCGGTCTGGCAGTGGACCGTACCGGCCGAACAGGCCCCGGATCAGCCGGAGTACGTCAAGCTGACCGTGGCGCAGGGTGAAGTGGTGGCCGTTGACGACCAGCCGCTCAGCCCGCACCAGATCCTGATGACCCTGAACGAGCGTGCCGGCAAGCACGGCGTGGGCCGCATCGACATCACCGAGAACCGGATGGTGGGGATGAAGTCCCGCGGCTGCTACGAAACCCCGGGCGGTACCGTGATGGTCGCCGCGCTGCGCGCGGTGGAAGAGCTGGTACTGGATCGCCCGACCCGCGCCTGGCGGGAGAAACTGGGTGCCGAGTTCTCCCATCTGGTCTATGACGGCCGCTGGTTCACCCCGCTGTGCAAGGCGATCCTCGCCTCTGCCAACGCCATCGCCGAAGATCTGGATGGTGAAGTGGTGCTGAAGATGTACAAGGGTCAGGTCACTGCGGTGCAGAAGAAGTCGCCGAACAGCCTCTACTCCGAAGACTTCGCCACTTTCGGGGCCGATGAAGTGTATGACCAGAGCCATGCCGAAGGCTTTATCCGTCTCTACACCCTGGCCAGCCGGATCCGCGCCATGAAGGAGCAGCATCAGGCGATCGGTGGCGATCACACCCACGGCTAAGCAAACGAGATAACCCGTTGATTCCGTTGAGGGGGCATGGCCCCCTCTTCTATAGGCCGATGATGGCCCCTGAGCCATCATCGGCGGTGTGACAAGAGCGGCAGCGCCCCGGCCGCTTCTGTGAGATAACAGGCTCGCAGAAAAACAGGGCACGATTTCAAGCTCGGTGGCCAAGGCGCCGCCGACAACGCATTCAAGGAGAGCAGTATGGCACTTTGGGGTGGACGCTTCAGTCAGGGAGCCGATAGCCGGTTCAAGCAGTTCAACGATTCGCTGCGGTTCGATTACCGGCTGGCGGAGCAGGATATTCAGGGCTCCATGGCCTGGGCCAAAGCGCTGGTGAAAGTGGGCGTATTGACCGCCGATGAACAGGGCAAACTGCAACAGGCGATGGAGGTGCTGCTCGCCTCGGTGCAGCAGGATCCGCAGCAGATCCTGAGTTCGGATGCCGAAGATATCCACTCCTGGGTCGAGAGCCAGCTCATCGCCGCCGTCGGCGATCTTGGCAAGAAGCTGCACACCGGCCGCTCGCGCAACGATCAGGTCGCCACCGACCTGAAACTATGGTGCAAGGCCCAGGGCGAGCTGCTGCTCGGTTCCATCACCGCCCTGCAGCAGGGGCTGATCGCCTCCGCCCGTGCCAATCAGGCTGCAGTACTGCCCGGTTACACCCACCTGCAGCGGGCCCAGCCGGTCACCTACGCCCACTGGGCGCTGGCCTATGTAGAGATGCTGGAGCGGGACTACTCCCGGCTGCAGGATGCCCTCAAGCGCCTCGATACCAGTCCGCTCGGCTGCGGCGCGCTGGCGGGCACCGCCTACGCCATCGACCGTGAAGCCTTGGCGCTCGACATGGGCTTTAGTGGCGCCACCCGCAACAGTCTGGATTCGGTCTCCGATCGGGATCACGTGGTGGAGCTGATGCACGTGGCGTCCCTCTCCATGACCCACCTGTCGCGCTTTGCCGAAGATCTCATCTTCTACAACACCGGTGAGGCGGGCTTTGTCGAGCTCTCCGATGCGGTGACCTCAGGGTCGTCGCTGATGCCTCAGAAGAAGAACCCGGATGCGCTGGAGCTGATCCGTGGCAAGACAGGTCGGGTGGTGGGCGCCCAGATGGGCATGCTGATGAGCCTCAAGGCACTGCCGCTGGCCTACAACAAGGACATGCAGGAAGACAAAGAGGGGCTGTTCGATGCCCTCGACACCTGGCACGACTGCCTCGATATGGCGGCGCTGGTGCTGATCGATCTGAAAGTGAATGGCGAGCGCACCATGGCGGCGGCGCAGGGCGGCTATGCCAACGCCACCGAGCTGGCAGACTATCTGGTGGCCAAAGGGATTCCGTTCCGTGAAGCGCACCATATCGTCGGTGAAACCGTGGTCTTTGCCATCAGCGTGGGCCGCCCGCTGGAGGAACTCTCCATCGGCGAGTTCCAGCGTTTCAGCCCGGTGATCGAGTTCGACGTCTACCCCAATCTGGAGCTGGAAGCGACCCTCGCCAAACGGGTCGCCAAAGGCGGTGTTGCCCGCGAGCAGGTTGAGGCAGCCCTGACCGCAGCCGAAACCTGGCTGGCAAAACGGACGGGTTAAACCAACCTGCTTGTCATTCGAACTAGAAAGCAAAACGGCAACCTCAGGTTGCCGTTTTTTATTGCCTGCCACCGTTCACGCGCTGGCATTGAGCAGCTTGCCAACCCCCTCCCCCTTGCCATTGGGCAGGGTCTGCTTAAAGGCACCGAGCAGCTGGTCGAGGTTGAGATGGCTGGCGCCGAGGGAATCCTTGAGGGTATCGAGCTCGCTTTGCAGCGCATCGAGGCGGGTACTCTGGGTGCCGCTCGCCAGCTGGTTGCGGGCGCTGTCGATGGCAGCTGGGAGGGATTGACCACCATTCTCCTGCCCCAGAGTCTGCATCAGCTCCCCCATAAAGTGGTTGATGGCCGAGCGGTTCTGTTCGCTATCGGCATCCTTGATACCGAGCCGCTGGAACAGGCTCTGGACGGTCGGGGCAAGGCGATCCTCCTGCACGGCGGGCTGCACGGGCTGGGGTTTGCTACTGCTGCCAAGCAGCTGACTGCCCAGATTGAGGGCGATCGAGGCAAGGGGAAGCAGGCTGCTGATCATGATAACTCTCCGCGACGACGACCTTGAATGGTGTTGCCAAGAGATGTGCATAAGCGGGGCCAGCGCGGCGATAAAACGCACCGCACCGGCTAATCCCTTGAATGGCTGATCTATTTATTCAACCTGCACACCAGCACGCAGGAGATGGCCGAGCGCAAAGGGGAGTCAGGCGGCCAGTAGCTGCCGCCACGGGCGGTAGTGGCAATATGGTGGCAAAGCCTTTTGCCGCCCACCCGAGCCGGCCCCCTTCCTTTCACACCCTGATCGCCAACTCTTTGAGCCACTTGCGCAGCCGCCCGTTGGCGTTGAGATAGGGGGAGGCGCTATTGAACTGGATCATCCGCCCGAGCGTCCACTTCTCATACCAGAGGCAGCCATACAGCTGCAGGTCGCTGCGCGCCTCCACCAGTTCAATGATGTGCCCTCTGGCGGCAGCCAACCGCTGTAACAACGCCGGATAGCTGAGCCCCTCGTAAGCCCGATAGAACTTTTGGGCCAGCCTGCCCAGCTCGTTCCACTTAAAACCGGTTTCGGGAAAATCCACTGGCAGACCCGCCGCATCCCGCTCGCTCCACCTGATCAGCAGTTCGTTCCAGCCGATAAGGTAGGCCAACAGATTGACGACGCTCATGGTGGTTCCCCTGCTGTGCCCTGCCAGGGTCGGCTCCCGCACCCGGCTCTCGGGGACGGCCTGCAACGCCTTGAACAACTTGCTGAAATTGGTATCGATCGCGAGTAGCAGCTCGGCCTTGTTTTGCGGGATCCCCATTGCTCTCCCCTTTTCTGATTTGCTTGCGGTGCAGCCGAGGCGATTGCCGCAACCCCGGCAGCACGTTACGCTAGCCCTCTTCCATCCTGTGCAGCTCATCCAGTGCAGGCCAACCATCACGGCAAGATCGGCAATGAATCAACTAATCAGCTATATCAGGGCCATTCATCGACAGGAGTGCCCCGTCACTCTCACCCGCCAAGAGAGTGAACACTATAGCGAGCATGATGAGAGCGGCACTGTGATCCAACACCAGATAACCACCAGCTGGTTTACCAATGGAGTCGTCATCCGCCAGCAAACCGAACAGGACGAAGCGCCATCGCAGCAGCTTTGTACCGAGTGCTGGATCAGCTATCGGGTCATCGCCAGTCCCATTCCCATCACTCCAGCCAGCAAGCTGTTTCACAACCACTGTCAGGAGCGATTCTGGTTGAAGGTGCAGGGCATCACGCAGCAAAGGTGATTGGTGCGCCCGTGAGCAGGGCGCGGCAGGGGGAAACGCAAAGAGGCTCCGAAGAGCCTCTTTTTGTATCCGTGTCTGAACCCGACTCAGCCCAGCAGCAGATAGAGCTGGTGAGCGGCCACACCGGCGCACAGGCCACCGATAGTGTGGGCGACGATGGCGCGGGAGGTGAGATGGCGATAGCCGAGGGCATCGAGCATGGCTGTATGGGTGCTCAAAAAGCCGCTCCAGCACATCCCCATGGCGGTAAACACCGCGACCTCGTTACCAGTGATCCACCCCTTGGCGATAAAAGGGGGCACCAGCGACATGGCGGCACCGACCGCACCAAGGGAGGTAGCCGGGAAGGCAACCAGCTCCGGCTGCTGGAAGCCGAACAGCAGGTCAAACAGCCAGCTCACCTTGGCGGCCAGCACCGGCAGCAGGGCAACCCCTTGAAACGCTTCGCCGGTATAGCCCTTGTCGCCTGGGCCAAAGGTGAGCAGCATCACGAAGGTACTGATTATCAGCACCCCGGGGATCACCGCCATCCCCAGCTCCACGCCAGATTTGCCGCCATCGAGCAGAGAGTTGAGGATCCGCAGCCAGCCGGGAGCCGCCTCTTTGGTCACTCCCACCTTGGGGCCGTTGCCCGCAGGCTGGTCATCGATCAGCACTTCCCCCACCAGTGGGCGAATCATCCGCTGCATCAGTCGGGTAGAGACCACCGAGCCCACCAGAGCACCGAGCAGCCCGATCAGCGCCGCGCTGGCGGTGGATTCACCGCTCGGCAGTTGCAGGGTGGCCATAAAGGTGACCACGATCAGCCCCATGCCGAAGGCGGTGCCGAAGTTGGTGAGCGACACTAGCTGCCAGGGGGTGAAGCCCTTGCGAAAGCGGCTGTCCTTGGCGAGGCTGATCACCGCCGGGTTGTCGGAGAAGAAGGTCATCAGGGCCGCCAATGCGGTGCGACCGGGCAGGCGAAACACCGGCTTCATCAGCGGGGCCAGCAGCACCTCCAGCAGGCGGATCACCCCGAACTCGCTCAAGAGTTGGCTCAGGGCACCGGAGAGCACCGTGATCCCCATGATAAAGAGCACGGTATTGAGCAGCAGCTGGTGGGCTGTATTGAACAGGGTGTTGACCATGGCAGAGAGGCCCATCTGGCTGCCGAGGTAACCGAACAGGCTGCCGAGAATAAGCAGCACCAGCACGGGTTCCATCCAGTTCCGAATGGCGGCAAGTCGCCCCTTTGACTCTATAACTACATGATTTTCCATATCTATCCTGCGGTTCATCTGTGCGTGTGTGGTTGTTTTTATGGTTAAAAAATGGCTGCGCCAAATAGAAAAAAGCCCTTGTCTTGCGACAAGGGCTTTTTGAATTGGCTCCTCCTACTGGACTTGAACCAGTGACATACGGATTAACAGTCCGCCGTTCTACCGACTGAACTAAGGAGGAATTGTAATTGGTGCCCAGAGACGGAATCGAACCGCCGACACGGGGATTTTCAATCCCCTGCTCTACCGACTGAGCTATCTGGGCAAATGGTGCCGGCTACCGGAATCGAACTGGTGACCTACTGATTACAAGTCAGTTGCTCTACCTACTGAGCTAAGCCGGCACACTTTAAACCATTGTGCATGAACAAATTTTTATTTCATGGCACCAAAATTGGTGCCCAGAGACGGAATCGAACCGCCGACACGGGGATTTTCAATCCCCTGCTCTACCGACTGAGCTATCTGGGCGTGGGCGCTATTAAACGGATTTTAAGGCGGATGGTCAACGGGAAATTTCACTTTTTGTCTCGTTCGTCTCTTTTTTGCGCAACATCGTCCATTTCTGCCACTTCTTCGGCACAGGCCGCGCCTTTTCGCCCCCAGACTCTGGGTTCCTCCCCCTTGAGCAGGCGGGAGATGTTCTCGTGATGGCGGATCAGAATGAGGCAGGAGAGCAGGGAGACTGGCAGGGTATATTCGGGTTTGAGCAGATAGGTGAAGAGCGGCGTCAGCAGCACGGTAATGATGGAGGCCAGCGAGGAGTAGCCGCTCACCAGCAGCACCAGCAGCCAGGTGCCAATCACGGCGCCCCCCATGGTAAAGCCGATGGGCATCATGGTGCCCAGCGCCGTCGCCACCCCTTTGCCACCACGAAAATGAAAGAAGATGGGGTACATATGGCCGAGACAGGCGGCGACCCCGATAAAGCCGAGGTAGACGGGTTTGATCTGCAGATACCAGGCGAGATAGACGGGCACAGTGCCCTTGAGCACATCGAGCAACAGCACCACCAGCGCCGCCATCCGGCCACCGAGGCGCAGCACATTGGTTGCCCCCGGATTGTGGGAGCCATGATCCCGCGGGTCGGGCAGACCGCTGCAGCGGGAGACCAGCACAGCACTGGATAGTGAACCACCCAGGTAGGCCAGAATAATCATCAAAATCGTCAGGGCCGTCATCTTGGTCGTTTTTACCACGATATGAATGGGGTATGATGCGGGCCACATACGCTGGCATGGGCCCATGCCCACCCAGAACGCCTCGGCAAGCCTGTTGCCCGGCCAGCATCCCTGCGCTGTCATCACAGCCCATCAAGAGTAAAGAAGAAGTACAGTCATGGACAAGGTGTTTATTCGCGGACTCGAAGTTTTGACCACCATCGGTGTATATGAGTGGGAGAAGGGCATTCGCCAAAAGCTCCGTTTTGACCTTGAGATGGGGTTCGACAACCGCCCCGCGGCAGCAACCGACGACATTAATCTGGCACTGGATTATGCCGACCTCTCCAACAAGATTTGCGAGCATGTCAGCAGCAAGGTGGTCGAGCTGGTCGAGACCATGGCCGAGCAGGTCGCCATGCTGGTTCTGACCGACGAGCGGGTACAGTGGGTCAAGGTGACCCTCACCAAGCCGGGCGCCGTGCCCAATGCCGCAGGGGTCGGCGTCGAGATCCTGCGCCATCGCACCCCGACCGCGAGCAGCAACTGATGACCACCATCTATATCAGCCTGGGCTCCAACATCGAGCGGGATCGCCATATTCGCGCCGGGCTCGATGCCCTGCACGCCGAATTTGGCGAGCTGCGGGTCTCCCGGGTATTCGAGAGCGAGGCGGTCGGCTTCAACGGCCGCCCCTTCTACAACCTGGTGGCGGCTGCCGAGACCGATCTGCCGCTGACCACCGTCTGCCAGCGACTGCGGGCCATGGAGTTCGCCCACGGCCGTGAGCCGGATGCCAAGAAGTTCGCCCCGCGCACCCTGGATCTCGATCTGCTGCTCTATGGCGATCTGGTCTGCGACACCCCGCTGGCGCTGCCGCGCGGTGAAGTGCTCACCAACGCCTTCGTGCTCTGGCCGCTGGCCGAGCTGGCCCCCAAACTGCGCCACCCCGTCGATGGCCGCACCATGGGCGAGCTGTGGCAGGCCTATGACAAGGCCTCCCAGCAGCTGTGCCCTATTCCCTTTCACTGGGAAGCGTGCGAATTGCAGCATCACTGATCCGCAAGGGCGCCTCACGGCGCCCTTGTTGTTTGCACGGACAGGGTTGCTTATCACGGATAAGAAAGTGTCATTGGGCCTGACCCTGCGAGGCTGGCAGGATAGCGCCCACTACAGGAGAACCCCATGCCACTCGATACCATTCACCACTTCAACTGCCAGCTGCTGGCCGAACTGCCCCACCAGCGCTATGAGCATGAACCCATCCTCGACTACGCCACCGACGAAAAGGTCAAGGCCCGCCTCGGCTGGCAGGCGGAGTTCAGCAAGACCCTGTTTCTCAAGTTCAAGGATGGCCGCTTCGCCCTGCTGCTGACCCACAGGGACGGACGGCTCGACAACAAGGCGGTCAAGGCCGCACTCGGTGCCAAGCCCTCCATCTGCACCGCCGAAGAGATGCAGGCGGAGATTGGCTGCCTGCCGGGGGCGGTCTGCCCCTTCCTGCCCCGCGCCGATATTCCACTACTGGTGGACCCGCAACTGCTCAACCACACCGCCTTCACCTGGACTCCGGGCCACCCGGAGCAGACCTTTCTGCTGGCGACCGAGCATCTGGCCGAAGTGCTGGCGCAGCTCCCCTGCAAGGTCAGCTATCTGCCCGCCCCGACGGCGTAGCCCCATCGCGCGCCAGCTGTGCGAAGATCAGCGCCGCCAGCATGGAGAGCAACCCGACACAGAGGTAGGTAAGATGGAACCCGGCCAGCCACTGGCCGTTGGCCGCTGAGGTACCCGCCGAGAAGAGCCCGAGCAGGCTGGCGGCAATCGCCACCCCCAAGCTCATGGAGAGCTGCATCACCACCGAGAGCAGACCGTTGCCACTGCTGGCCAGGGTCGGGCTGAGATCTTGCAGCGTGAGAGTGTTCATGGCGGAGAACTGCAGCGAGTTGATGGCGCCGAAGATCGCCAGCCAGCCCAGCAGGACCCCGTAGGGGAGCTGGTTGTCGATAAAGTAGAAGCTGGCGATCATCGCCCCCAGTAGCAGGGTGTTGCCGATCAGAATGCGGCGATAGCCCACCTTCGGAATCAGCTTGTTCACCAGCGTCTTGGTCAGCATGGCGCCAATCACTGTGGGGATCATGGTCATCCCCGCCTTGCTCGGGGAGAAGCCGAGCCCCAGCTGCAGAAACAGCGGGGTGAGGAAAGGCATGGCGCCGCTGCCAAGGCGGGCAAACAGGTTGCCCCAGATGCCGATGGCAAAGGTGGCGGTCTTGAACAGGTTCAGGCTAAAGAGCGGCTGCGGTGCATTGGCGGCATAGAGCCAGTAGCTCGCCATCGCCGCCAAGCCGAAGATCAGTGCAAACAGCGCCCAACCGGTGGAGATGCTGTGCTCCCCCAGCCCCTGCAAGCCGACCGACACCAGCACCATGCCGACGCTGAACAGCACAAATCCCTGCCAGTCAAACCGGGCGGTCTGCTGCCGCAGCTCCGGCATAAAGTGCCAGCTGGCGATAAAGCCGAGCAGCCCCACCGGCAGGTTGATGAGAAATACCCAGTGCCAGCTCGCCACTTCCACCAGCCAGCCACCGAGTGCCGGCCCCATCAGCGGGCCGAGCAGCCCCGGGATGGTGACAAACGACATCACCCGCAGCAGCTCATGCTTGTCATAGACCCGCAGCACCGCCAACCGTCCCACCGGCATCAGCAGCGCACCGCCAATCCCCTGCAACACCCGGGCGGCCACCAGCATGGAGAGCGAATTGGAGGCGGCGCAGGCGAGCGAGCCGAGGGTAAAGAGCGAGATGGCGGTCAGATAGATGCGGCGGGTGCCGAATCTGTCTGCCAGCCAGCCGGAGGCCGGGATCAGCAGCGCCACCGTCAACATGTAGGCGATGATCACCGACTGCATCTGCAGCGGGCTCTCTCCCAAGGTCTCGGCCATGCTGGGCAGGGCGGTGTTGAGAATGGTGCCATCCAGCGCCTGCATAAAGAAACCGACCGCCGCCAGCAGGGGCAGCCACTTGCGCTGGGCATCTGTCACTGTGTGGCTCATTGCCACCTCCATTATTTTTGCGGGGGAGCGGCGGCGGTCAGGAAGAGATCGACACAACTCAGGGTCCAGGCATCCTGCTCGGCAGCACTCTGGGTCAACGGCAGACCCAGCTCACGGAGCATGCGCTCCTTGCCCTGCCACATCAGCAACAGCTGCAAGGCGGCCTGTTCACTGTCTTGATGGCACAGCAGGCCTTGCTGCTTCTGCTGCTCCAGCCAGTTGGACAGCATCTTGGTCACATAGAGCGGGCCCGCCTCGAAAAAAAGGGTGGCCAGCTGGGCATCGTTGCAGCTGATGCAGGTGCGAAAGATATTGATGGCATCATCGCTCAGGATCAACTTGCGAAAGCTGCGACCAAAGGCAATCAGGCTCTCCCGCACATTGTTGCCACGCAACAATACCTCCGGCATCAGCTCGCTGCTGACGCACTTGCTGCCCACCGCTTCGGCAAACAGCGACTCCTTGTTGGCAAAATGGCTGTAGACCGTCTGCTTGGAGACGCCCGCTTCACTGGCCACCATGTCCATGCTGACCAGATGCAGACCGTGCTGACAGAAGAGCCGCCCGGCAGCATCGAGGATCGCAGCCCGCTTCTGCTGACTACGGGGTGAAATGTTCATTTTTCCTCCACAATCAAACTGGACAGTCTAGTTTCGAAAAACTAGACTCACCGGTGTGATTTGATGTTATGTCAACCAGAGGATGATGTCATGACACTTTGCTTAATCCTGCTGGCGCTGTTACTGAGTGGCTGCAGCCCGGTCACAGAGTCAGAAGAAACACCCGCCCTGACCCGGGTGATCGCCCAGCCGCTGCAAGCCAGCGATCACTACCCGGTGCTGCACCGCTTCAATGGCAGGGTGATCGCCCCCGAGCACAGCCAGATAGGCTTCGAGCTGGCAGGGCGGATCGCCACCCTGCACAAGGGACGCGGAGAGCCGGTAGCGGCCGGTGAGCTGCTCGCCACACTGGACACCCGGCTGCTGGAAGTGGAAGCCAAAGAGCTGGCCGCCCGGGCTGCCCAGAACGAGGCCGAGCTGACCCTTGCCCGGCAGACGCTCGACCGGCTCACCGCCTTGCGCCAGCAGCAGTTCAGCTCCCGTCAGGCGCTGGATGAACAGCAAGGCAAAGTCCGCATGCTGGAGGCAAGCGCCAACCAGCTGGCCGCCGCCCTCGAAGCCAACCGGGTCAAACAGGAGAAATCACAGCTGCGCGCCCCCTTCAACGGGATCGTAGTCAGCCGCGAGCAGGCATTGGGGGCCGTGGTGGCCGCAGGCCAGCCTCTCTTCTCCCTGACCCGCAGCGGCCAGTGGGAGGCCGATATCGGCGTGCCGGTGAAACAGGCCGAGTCCCTGATCATCGGCCAACACTACCCCCTGCAAAGCGGTGCGCAATCACTGGAGGGGCGCCTGCTTAATCTGGGGGTACAAGTGGACGGGCAGACCCACACCCGCACCGCCCGCTTCCAGCTGACCCGGGGCGGCGAACAACTGGCAGAGGGGCAACTGATCACCCTGTTGCATCAGACCCGCGAGCCCACCCGCGCCTACGAGGTGCCGCTCACCGCACTGACCCAGGGATTGCGCGGCAGTTGGACCCTCTATCTGCTCAACGATGAAACACCACCCCGGGTGGTCAGTCGGGACGTCACCCTGCTGCAGCAAGATGGCGAACGAGCCTGGATCAGTGGAGCCCTGAACGGACAGGAACAGCTGGTGACCGATGGCCTGCATAAACTGGTGCCGGGCCAGCAGGTCACCCTGACAACCAGCGTGGATCATCAGGCAGCTCATCCGGAGCCACAGTCATGATCCGCCCGTTTATCGAAAATGGCCGACTGCTGCTGTTGACGGTCGCGCTGCTGCTGACGGCCGCCCTTGCGGCATTGCAGACCCTGCCCAGAACCGAAGATCCCCAGCTCACCAGCCGCTTTGCCAGCGTGGTTACCCACTTCCCCGGGGCCAGCGCCGAGCGGGTGGAGGCGCTGGTGAGCGAGCCCATCGAGAACCGGCTGCGGGCCCAGAGCGAGATCAAGCTGATCGAGTCGAGCTCTCGCCCCGGTCTCTCCATCATCAATCTGGAGCTCAAGGATGAGGTCAGCGATGTCGAGCCCGTCTGGTCCAGAGTCCGTGACCGGCTGGCAGATCTTGCCGCCGGGCTGCCAGCTGGCGCCAGTGCCCCCAAGCTGGATGATGAGAAAGGCTATCCCTTCACCCGGCTGGTCAATGTGGTCTGGCGCGGGCCGGGCCAGCCGCAGCTGGATCGCCTCGCCCGCTACAGCGCCGAGCTGGAACGCCGGGCTCGCCAGCTGCCGGGCACCGAATACGTCGAGCGGGTCGGGGCACCACAGGAGGAGATCGAGGTGCGGTTCGATCCCCTCGCCCTCAGTGCCAGCGGCATGAGTGGCGAACAGCTTGCCCAGGCGCTGAGTGGTGCCGATGCCAAAGTAGCCGCCGGGGAGTTGCAGGGCAGCCACAATCGCTTTCAGGTGGAGATCCGCGGTGCCCTCGATACTCTGGAGCGGATCCGCCAGATCCCGCTGCGTACCGGCGAGCAGGGCCAGACCCTGCGCCTTGGCGATCTGGCCGAGGTACGGCGTACCCTGCACCAGCCGGAGAGCCAGCTGGCTTTTGCCAATGGTGAACGGGCCGTGGTGGTCGGCCTGCGCATGGCACAGGATCACCGCATCGACCTCTGGTCGGCACGGGTCGATACCATGCTGGCCCAGCTGCAACAGGACTTGCCGGATAATATCGGCCTCGTCACCAGCTTCGATCAGCAGCGTTATACCGATCAGCGGCTCGACACCCTGCTCATCAACATTGTGCAGGGATTCCTCATCATAGTGGCCGTGCTGCTGGTGACCTTGGGAGTCAAGGCCGCCATTATCGTGGCCCTGTCGCTGCCGCTTACCGTAGCGTTCTCATTCGCCTGCATGAACCTGAGCAATCTGCCCATTCACCAGATGTCGGTCACCGGTCTGGTGGTGGCGCTCGGGATCATGGTGGACAACGCCATCGTCATGGCGGATCGGGTGCAGTATCAGCGCCGTCACGGCATGGCCATGAGTGCCGCCGCACTGGAAGCCATCGGCCACCTCTGGCTGCCACTGCTGGGCTCCACCCTCACCACCATGCTCGCCTTTATGCCGATCATTCTGATGCCGGGCCCGGCGGGCGAGTTTGTCGGCGGCATCGCCTGGGCGGTGATCTGTTCGCTGCTGGGATCCTACCTCATCGCCCACACCCTGGTGGCTGGCCTCGCAGCCCGCTGGATTGGCAGTGATCAGGGGGGGCGCTGGTATCAGGATGGCTTGCACCTGCCCCGGGTGAGCGCCCTTTTCCAGCAGAGCATCGCCATGGCGCTGGCTCACCCCTGGCGGACCCTGCTGCTGGTCAGTCTGCTGCCCCTGCTCGGTTTCTGGGTGGCGGGCCGCCTCACCGAACAGTTCTTTCCCCCTGCCGACCGGGACATGATCCACATCGAGGCCAGCCTCTCTCCACAGGCGAGCCTGGCGCGCACCCGCGAACTGGCACTGGGGATCTCCGCCGAGCTGGCCAGCCTCCCCGAACTGGTTCGTCAGGACTGGGTGGTGGGCGACAATGCCCCCAGCTTCTACTACAACCTGGTGCCCAGAAAACAGGGGCGGGCCGATTACGCCCAGGGGATGATCACCCTGCAGGATGCCGATGCCGCCGAGCGGCTCATTCCACAACTGCAGCAGCGGCTCGATGCAAAATATCCCGAAGCGCAGATCCTGGTGCGCAAGCTGGAACAGGGGCCGCCTTTCAATGCCCCGGTCGAGCTGCGGCTGTTTGGCCCCGACCTTGAACAACTACACCGTCTGGGAGAGGAGCTGCGCAGTCTGCTCGCCAATACCCCGGCCGTGGTGCAGACCCGCGCCACCTTGCAGGCAGGGGCACCCAAACTCTGGTTGCAGGTCGATGAGGAGGCCGCCCGACTGGCAGGCATGAGCCTGACCGATGTTGCCTCCCGGCTGGCGGGCGCACTGGATGGCAGGTTGGGCGGCACTGTGCTGGAAGGCACCGAGTCAATCCCGGTTCGGGTGCGACTGGCCGAGCCCTTGCGTCAGGATCCGGATGCGCTGCTCAATGTGCCGCTATCGCTCACCGGCACCGGCCAGCAAGGGGTAGCCAATCTCACCTTGCGGGCACTGGCCACTCCCGAGCTGCTGCCAAGTTGGGGGGAGATCAGCCGTCGGGATGGTGAGCGGGTCAATGTGCTGGAGGCCTATCTGGCTGTCGGCGTACTGCCGCAAACCGTGCTGGAGCAGGTCAAAGAGAGGCTGGCCGCCAAGGCGCTGGCGTTGCCGCCGGGTTATCGACTGGAGTTTGGCGGGGAAGCCGCCAAGCGGGATGAATCGGTGGGCAATCTGATGGCGCACGTCAGCCTGGTCGCCGTGCTGCTGGTGGCCGTGCTGGTGCTCAGCTTCAACTCGTTCCGGCTGGCAGGCATCGTCACCCTGGTGGCGATCCAGTCGGCGGGGCTCGGGCTGCTGTGGGTCTGGCTGCTGGGTTACCCTTTCGGGTTTACGGTGATCATCGCCCTGCTGGGACTGATGGGGCTGGCCATCAACGCCGCCATCGTCATTCTGGCTGAGTTGAAGGCAGACCCGCTGGCACAGCAGGGCAATCTGCCGCAGATCCGCGATCTGGTGGCCGGTTGCAGCCGCCACATCGTA
This sequence comes from Aeromonas sp. S12(2024), assembly GCF_041402305.1. Lineage (NCBI taxonomy): Bacteria > Pseudomonadati > Pseudomonadota > Gammaproteobacteria > Aeromonadales > Aeromonadaceae > Aeromonas > Aeromonas sp. S12(2024). Next base: position 179,248 of record NZ_JBGLRB010000004.1, on the reverse strand, counting down.
TCGACCACCATCACCACAGTGGGCGGCTTCATCCCGCTATTGCTGGGGGGCGGCGGCTTCTGGCCCCCCTTTGCCATCGCCATCGCCGGTGGCACAGCGCTGGCGACCCTGCTCTCGTTCTACTTTGTGCCGGTGGCGTTTGTGTTGTTCAACCGCCGCCGTCCTGACCCGGTACAGGAGAGTTGCAACGCGCAAGATCAGTTGTCGGGCTGACCCAGCATGGCTTTGAGCCGCTCTTCCAGAGTGGGCTCGGGGGCCTTGAGGGTCGCCATAAAGAGCTGCTCGATACCGGCCTTGTCCTGACATTTCACGATAAACACCAGTCGGGACTGGGCCTTGCCCTCCGGCCAGTCACCCAATGCCTGCAGCGGATAGAGCTGGCCGTGGACGCCGTGGATCACCACCGGCTGGCTCTCCCCTTCCAGCTGCAAAATCCCCTTGAGGCGCAGCAGGGCATCGCCATACTGCGCCTGCACCGCATCGATGGCGGCCAGCAGACGAGAGGGCTTGAGCGGCTCGCCGATACGCAAAGAGAAACTCTCGATGTTGCCGTGCTCGAAGTGGGTGGGCGCTGCTGTGCCCACCTTGGCGGCGAACGGTTGCATCTTCGGCTGCATCGGTGACGCCAGCCCCTGCTTGGGGGATTCGGTGCGCAGCCAAGCCAGCAGCTGGCGCACATCGCGCCCTGCCGCTTCGTTGTAGGCGCCGAGCTTCTCCAGCACTGCTGGCGACAGTTCGCCATTGGTCACCTGCTGGATGGGGGCCGCCGGATTGAGGGCCGCCAGCTGGGCTTCGACCCGTGCCAGCTGTTCGTCCTCCACCAGATCCCCCTTGCTCACCACCAGCAGATCCGCCAGCGCCACCTGTTTCACCGCTTCATATTGAGCCGCCAACTGCTGCTCGATATGGCCGGCATCCACCACGGTGACGGTGCCATCGAAGCGGTAGCGCTGGGCGATAAAGCCCTCTTCGCGCAGGGTAAAGAGCACGGGGGCCGGATCGGCGAGGCCAGTGGTCTCGATAATCAGCCGCTTGAACGGTTTGATCTTGCGCTGGATAGCCTTCATAAACAGCCCCTGCAACGCCTCCACCAACGAGCCCTGTACCGAGCAGCAGATGCAGCCGGAGTCGAGCAGCATCACCTGCTCATCCACCTGCTGCACCAGATGGTGATCCAGCCCCACCGAGCCGAACTCGTTGATCAGCACGGCGCACTCACCGAGCTCCGCCTGCTTGACCCAATGGTTGAGCAAGGTGGTCTTGCCGCTGCCGAGAAAGCCGGTCAGCAGGGTCACTGGGATACGGGTATCTTGCATATCGGTCATGTCAGATCCTTACCGGTTGGCAAACAGGTCGCTGAGCCAGCGGTTTTCAAAGCGGCCGTGGGGGTCGAGCTCGGCTTTCAACGCCACGAAGTCGTTCCAGCGCGGCAGCAGGGCCGGGAAATCGTAGAGATCCATCGCCAGATGCTTGCCGAAGTGGGGGATGCCGCCAAGGGGCGCCAGCAGTTGCTGCAGCTCGCGCATCTGCTCCATGGAGCCGTTGACGAAGGTGCCGTCCGCCGCCAGATAGACCAGAAAACCGATCCAGCAGACCGGCTGGCCGTAAGCAGCACTGAGCCAGGCCTCGGAAGGGCCAGTGCAGCGCAGGATAAAGGGGTAGTGCAACACACCCGGATTGGCCTGCTGCCAGGCCTGCAGGGTCTCCAGTGCCTCGTTCATGCGATTAAGCGGCACCGCCACCTCGCAGTTGATCTGGGGGGCCGGGATCCCCTTGCAGAGGATCTGGTAGACGTTGCCCACCAGATCGGAGGCATCCTTGAAGCGGCGCACCGTCTCGAAGTGCTCGCCAGCCAGCGCCTCATCCTTTGTGTCTTTCGCCATCTTCTGCAAGGTGGCATCAATGGTGGCATTCATGCGGGCGTCGATATCACCATCCAGCAGCAGCGGCTCGCTGCCGCCGGCGCGGTAACGGGCCACTTCCTCATCAGAGGCGGGATCCACCAGCCAGATGTGGCTCTCGCCGGTCCAGGCAAACCACCAGCTCTTCACAAAGCCATGCTCGCGGTTGAGCCGTTCGTTGTGCTCCAGGAGGAAGGGGTAATCGGTGGTGAACTTGGTGCAGCGCATGATGCGGTTGGGCACGGTGCGCAGGGTGACGTCGAGCAGGATGCCGAGCATCCCCATCCCCATCACGAAGGCACCGAAGCGCGGATCGGTGCGATCCACCCGGATGATGTCGCCACTGGCCAGCATCACCGTCATCGCCTCCACCGCATCGCAGAGGGCTGACTGGTGCAGCCCCTGGCCGTGGGTGCCGGTGCTGAGGGCGCCGCCCAGGGTCTGGATGCCGATAACGCCCGGGGATGCGGGCAGCATCCGCTCCATGGCGATCAGCTCGGCATAAACGGTATCGAGCGGCGTCCCCGCCTGATAGGTCACGGTATCGGCCGTTTTCGCCAGCTGGCCGCGCAGGTGGTGCAAGTCCACCAGCAGCGCCTGACTGCCCTCGGCATAGACGCTGTGGATGGGTTCGAAGGAGAGGCCGGAGCCGATAAGGCGCAGCTTGCGCTCGGGGTGTTCCCGCAGCAGCATTTGCAGCTCGTCGCGGCTTTTCGGGCGCCATACCTGATCCAGCGCCCCGAGGGGATTGGTTCTCGACCAGTTGAACAGCACCTCCCGATTACCGATCGCCTTGATGCTGTGAAATGCCTGGAACTGAACCGTCATACCGCGCCTCATCTTTTACTGACGTCAAAATGAGCGCTGATTCTACCGAAAAGCGAGCCGCAAGGCATGAAAAACAAGCCCCTGCACTCGAGGGGGGATAGGGAGAGAGCACTCCCCTACCCTGCCAGACGGGAGCTTGTCCGCCCGTCAGTCACCGATAAATCAGGTCGCATTCGGGATGCCTCGCACCCCATCTGGCTGGCGGGTCTGTGCCTCTTCCGGCAGCAGCTCCTCACAGAACTGGCGCAGCGGCATGGGGCGGGCAAACAGGTATCCCTGCAGATAGTCGACCCCTTTGGCCCTGAGGTAGTCAGCCTGACGCTCGCTCTCCACCCCTTCCGCCACCAGCGCCAGACCGAGCCGGGTCGCCAGATCGATCACGTTGTCCACGATATGTTCCGAGAGCGACTCGGTACCGATGCGGGCGATAAAGGATTTGTCGATCTTGAGGTAATCCACATGAAACTGCTGCAGGTAAGCCAGGCTGGAGTGGCCGGTACCAAAGTCGTCGATGGCGAGTTTTACCCCCATCTCGTCCAGCTGGCGGAACAGGGAGAGGGTCTGGGGATCTGACATCAGCAGCTCCCGCTCGGTCAACTCCAACACCAGTACCACCTTGCCGGGGAGGAAATGCCCGAGGAAGGCGCGACACTCGGCCAGCAGGGCAAAATCGTGGCAATGGGCGGCGCTGATGTTGAAGCTGATATGAAACCCATCGGGCAACTGCTCCTGAGAGCGGTTCAACCGTGTCGCCACCTGCTTCATGATATGGGTGGTCATGGGAACGATCAGTCCCGACTCCTCCGCTTGCGGGATAAAGAGATCGGGCCGGATCACCCCTTCATTGACATGCTCCCAGCGCATCAGCACCTCGGCGCCCATCATCTTGCCGTCGTGGCTGGCAATCAGCGGCTGCAAGTAGGGAACAAACTCCCTGGCCCGCAGGGCGCGTCGCAATTCATCTGTTGGCGAGCCGGGACGCCCCAGCACCCACCACACCAGCCAGGCCAGCAAAAGCGAGGAAACCGCCAGCCACGACAGCGCCACATGCCGCGCGGCCCACAGCGACTTCCAGTAGACCGGCATGGCATAACCGGCATGGATGGTGAAAGGATAATGGGATGAGGTGAGGGCCTGGCTGATCCCGCGATGGAGGGTGGGCGCCTCGCTCAGATAGCGGCCAGACTCATTGAGCCAGGCCGATCCCACCTGCAGATAGAGCGCACTGGATTTTCCGCTCATGGAGAGCATGAAGCTGAGCTGGGTACTGTCGATGGCACTCAAGGCGGCATCCTTGCCCTGCTCGGTGCGCACCACCAGCAGCGGGTGATTTTGCCGCACCCGGTTGCCACTCATCAGCAACAGCTTGCGGCCGGTGTAGATGGAGCCGTCATCGGCATCATTGGCCTCACCAAACAGCGAGGTGCAATTGATGATGCCGTTTCGCACCAGATTGACCGAACGCAGGAAGGGCTCGATGGCGACCTTCTTGCGCAGCACCAGCAGGTTGTCGCGACAGGGAGCCTTCACCAGAGGCAGCACGGAGCGATTGGCCTGCTCCGCATGATCCAGCATCGACTCCATCAGGGTTCTGGCCTTGTGGGCCGAGGCGCTGGATTCCGCTTTCAGCTCCTGCACATAATTGCTGTGGATGAGCCAAGCTCCCACCAGCAGCGGCAGGGTAAAGACCAGCAAGGCACCGCCGAAGCGTAACCCGGTTCGGGAGAGATCGATCCTGAACAGAAACATAAAGAACCACGCCGCAATTCGTCAGGCCTGCCAACGCAAGCACCCAGTGAACAGATATCCACTTTCCCTCGATAACGATGCCTCATCATTACCGCACATAACCGAACAACATAACCCAAAGCGTTTATAAAACGAACCACCAAACAGGTGGTTGGATCTCTCTAGCAAGGATCGTGCAAACAATCTTCAAAAAAGACGGTGAATAACACACAAATAAATAATGCCGCGTAAATACGCGGCATTATTGGCTTCTTATCGCGCAAGAACTCCGTTAAACGGCTTGTTGCAGGATCACCGCATCGGCCTTCTTGGTGTAGGAGGCGATCTCGTTGAAGTTGAGGTAGCGGTAAGTATCTGCCGCAGTGGCATCCAGCGCCTTGGCGTACTGCAGGTACTCCGCCACAGTCGGGATCTTGCCGAGGATGGCGGCAACAGCGGCCAGCTCCGCAGAGGCCAGATAGACGTTGGCACCTTTACCCAGACGGTTCGGGAAGTTACGGGTGGAAGTGGAGACCACCGATGCCCCTTCCGCTACCCGCGCCTGGTTACCCATGCAGAGGGAGCAGCCCGGGATCTCGATGCGGGCACCGACGCGACCAAAGATGCCGAAGTAGCCCTCTTCGGTCAGCTGATCCTTGTCCATCTTGGTGGGCGGCGCGATCCACATGCGGGTCGGCAGCTCGCCCTGATACTTCTCGAGCAGTTTGCCGGCGGCACGGAAGTGACCGATGTTGGTCATGCAGGAACCGATGAACACCTCGTCGATCTTGTCGCCAGCCACGTCGCTCAGCAGACGGGCGTCGTCCGGATCGTTCGGCGCACAGAGGATCGGCTCCTTGATGGTGGCCAGATCGATCTCGATGATTTCGGCGTACTCGGCATCCTTGTCCGCTTCCATCAGGGTCGGGTTGGCCAGCCACTCTTCCATCCCCTTGATGCGACGGGTGATGGTGCGTACGTCGCCGTAGCCTTCGGAGAGCATCCATTTCAGCATCACGATGTTGGACTTCAGATACTCGATGATCGGCTCTTTATCCAGCTTGATGGTGCAACCGGCAGCGGAACGCTCGGCACTGGCATCTGCCAGCTCGAACGCCTGCTCTACTTTCAGGGTCGGCAGACCTTCGATCTCGAGGATGCGGCCGGAGAAGATGTTCTTCTTGCCCGCTTTCTCGACGGTCAGCAGCCCTTTCTGGATGGCGGCGTAGGGAATGGCATGGACCAGATCACGCAGGGTGATGCCCGGTTGCAGCTCGCCCTTGAAGCGCACCAGCACGGATTCCGGCATGTCCAGCGGCATCACGCCGGTGGCGGCGGCGAAAGCCACCAGACCGGAGCCCGCCGGGAAGGAGATCCCGATGGGGAAACGGGTGTGGGAGTCACCACCGGTACCGACGGTATCCGGCAGCAGCATGCGGTTCAGCCAGGAGTGGATGACGCCGTCACCCGGACGCAAGCTCACACCACCGCGGTTCATGATGAAGTCCGGCAGGGTGTGGTGGGTCTGTACGTCGATGGGCTTCGGATAGGCGGCAGTGTGGCAGAAGGACTGCATGGTCAGATCGGCGGAGAAGCCGAGACAGGCCAGATCTTTGAGCTCGTCGCGGGTCATCGGGCCCGTGGTGTCCTGAGAGCCGACCGTGGTCATCTTGGGCTCGCAGTAAGTGCCCGGGCGAATGCCCTTCACGCCGCACGCCTTGCCGACCATCTTCTGGGCCAGGGTGAAGCCTTTGCCGGTATCGGCCACCGGCTGCGGACGGCGGAACACGGTGGAAAACGGCAGACCCAGCGCTTCGCGGGCCTTGTCAGTGAGGCCGCGACCGATGATCAGCGGAATACGGCCACCGGCGCGCACTTCGTCGATCAGCACGTCGGTTTTCAGTTCAAACTGCGCCAGCACCTGGTCGGTGCCGTGTTTGCAGATCTTGCCGGCATAGGGGTAGATGTCGATCACATCGCCCATTTCCAGCTTGGAGACGTCCACTTCGATAGGCAGAGCGCCGGCATCTTCCATGGTGTTGAAGAAGATCGGGGCAATCTTGCCACCCAGACAGACACCGCCAGCGCGCTTGTTCGGCACGAACGGAATGTCGTCGCCCATAAACCAGAGCACCGAGTTGGTGGCGGATTTACGGGAAGAACCGGTACCGACCACGTCACCCACATAGGCCAGCGGGAAGCCTTTCTCTTTCAGGGCATCGATGGTCTTGATGGGGCCGACGGCGCCATCCTTGTCCGGAGTAATGCCGGGACGGGCGTTTTTCAGCATCGCCAGCGCGTGCAGCGGAATGTCCGGGCGGGACCAGGCGTCCGGCGCCGGAGAAAGGTCGTCGGTGTTGGTTTCGCCGGTCACCTTGAACACGGTGACGGTGATCTTCTCGGCCAGCTCCGGGCGGGAGAGGAACCACTCGGCATCAGCCCAGGACTGCATCACCTGTTTGGCGTGGACATTGCCCGCCTTGGCCTTCTCTTCCACGTCGTGGAAGGAGTCAAACATCAGCAGGGTGTGAGAGAGCCCCTTGGCGGCAAGCGGCGCCAGGGAGGCGTGATCCAGCAGGTCGATCAGCGGTTGAATGTTGTAACCACCCTGCATGGTGCCCAGCAGCTCAACAGCTTCGGCGGCAGTCAGGATGGGAGAGTGGGCTTCGCCCTTGGCGACGGCGGTGAGGAAACCGGCTTTGACATAGGCCGCTTCATCAACACCGGGGGGAATACGGGAGGACAACAGCTCTTTCAGAAAGTCTTCTTCGCCAGCGGGCGGGTTCTTGAGAAGCGTTACCAGGGCGGCGACCTGCTCTGCATCCAGAGGTTTGGCAACCACGCCCTCGGCGGCACGTTCTGCGACGTGTTTACGGTATGTTTCAAGCACGACTAATTCCTCTTTGGTCTTTTTTTGGGGTTCGCCCACGCTCGCGGCGATCGTCCTTGCGGGACACCCCGTAGGGTGCTCCCCACTATATAAGTTTTAACGACTAATTAAAATCCAAACCCTGTTTACTTATTCACCACAAAGTCGTAACCAATTAAACGAACTGGTGTTTTTTGAAAATTAATTGAACGCCCTCAACCATAGTTAACAAATTGGCATCATTTCGGCATTATTCGAACGTACTGCCCAATTGCAGATAGAAGACGTCATTGCCCCCCTCCGCCATGCCGTAGCCGAGGAACACAGGGCCAAGGAAGCTCTCCACCCCGACATAAAGCGAACCGGCGGTGAAGGAGCTCTCCAGACTGATATCCTCACCCTTGTTCCAGACCCCGCCCTGCTCCAGAGATCCACCCAGATAGAGCGGCATCTTGAGGGCACCAAAGTCGTTGTCCGCCACCCGATAGATGTAGCGCAGGCCACCAAACAGGCTGTAGCGACCGCTCAGCTGGTAGCGCTGGAAACCGGAGAGGCGGAACAGCCCGCCCAGATCCTGAATATGCAGCGGCACCACCTCTTCACTGCCCGAGCCACCCCCTTCGAGGATCAGGTTGAGGCTGTGCCTGTCCCATGACCAGGGCTTGATCATCGAGAGCTGATAATTCCAGCCTTCACTGCGACCATCTGCTGACTCGAGTCCATCCACACTGACGTGGGAGTGGCCCAGTTTCATGTCCCATTTCATCCCCTGATAGGGGAAATAGCGGCTATCCAGATTGTCGTGTTCAAAGCGGACATAGGGGCCCCACGCCGTGGCATCCATCTCCAGCCCCTTGAAGTTCTTCACATCAATCGTGCCCAGTTGTCCCTCCAGTCCCATCGACAACCGGCTCCAGGGCTGGCGGTTCCAGCCCACCGCCAGATCACCGCTGAAGAAGGAGTATTCGGAGTCGAGATAGCTTATCGAAACCGTCTCGGGATCCGGATTGGGGAAAAACAGGCGGCGCAGGGTCTGGTCATAGGCCAGACTCGCCTCACCATAGAAGGTCTGGGAGGGTTCGAGCGGGGTATAGAAGTCGGTCTTGATATGTTTGGCCGTGCCCAGCGACGCCTCGGTCAGCCACTCCGCCCCCCACTCGTTGACGTTGGTGAGGGTATAGGACATGCCGACGTTGTAGTTGGAGGTGTTCTCGAAGTCATCGGTGAAACCGAACTGGAAGTTGAGGTAGCCCGGCCCCCAGTTCTTCTCGCTGGCATCCACCAGCAGCACGTTTTCCCCGTCACGCTCCTCCACCTCGTAGGTGATGCGATCGAACGACTCCAGCGCGTAGAGGCGGCGAATGCCCGCTTCCAGACTCTCGTTGGTCTGCACCTTGTCCGGACGCACTTTCAGCATGGCGCGCACCGTCTCATCGGAGAGGCGCGACTTGTTGATGATCTCCACCTTGTCGATGAAGTAGGCGGGCTGACCGCTACGCTCGGCACGGCGGCTCAGCTTCTGGTTGCGATAGGCGTTGTACTGCGCCTTGGTGAGCGACAGTTTATCGAGTTGCAGCGACACCTTGTCAGCCGCCGTTTCACCGATCTTGATCCCCTCCGGCATCCGGGCAAAGTCGGCGATCCCCATATCGCCAAACTCGGGAGCGATCAGTATGTCTTTCGGCCCCATCAGCGCCTTCTGCTTGTCGGTGCCCACCTGGGTCATGTAGGTGGTGAGCTGGTCGATCATCGCCAACCCTGACTTGAGGGACTCCCGGGTACGCAGCTTGGCACCGATATCCACCGCGATCACCACGTCGGCCCCCATCGCCTTGGCGACATCCACCGGCATGTTGTTGACGCTGCCGCCGTCCGCCAGGATGTGCCCCTCCCACTCCACCGGCTTGAGGGCGCCGGGAATGGACATGGAGGCCTGCATCGCCTTGGCCAGGCTGCCGTGATCGAGCACGAAGGGGGTGACCGTCTCCATGTCGGTCGCCATGGCGCGGTAGGGAATGGGGAGATCATCGAAGCTCTCCTGCACCGGCAGGTTGGAGGTGGCCCCCCGCAGCAGGCTGGCCATGGATTGGCCCTGGAAGAAACCGTCCGGCAGCTGGGTGGTGTCGCCATTCACCCCGATGTCGGTGCGCAGCTGGTACTGCTCGTTCTGCTGCTTCTTGCGCAACGACAGCTCGTCGCGGCCCACCTTGTCCTGATACCCCTTGTTCCAGTCGATGGCCAAAGTGGTGCGCTCCACCTCCTCGGCACTGAGCCCCATGGCGTACATCCCCGCCACATAAGAGCCCATGCTGGTGCCGACTATGATGTCGACCGGAATCCGTTTCTGCTCCAGCACCTTGAGAATGCCGATATGGGCCGATCCCTTGGCGCCGCCGCCGCTGAGCACCACCGCAATTTTCGGGCGCTCCCCCTGTGCCGCCACAGCCAGCAGCGGCATCGCCGCCAGCATAACCAAAAGCAGACGGGTCCATCCCGCACCTAAGCTGCGCATCATATTTTCCATATTATTCAGAGGGTCAGTCACCAAGGATGGCCTCTACTATAAGGGGCCCGGCAGTTAGCGCAACCGTCAATCCGCATCCCGCCTGTGCAGCATGCCGACGGGGCAAGCCGCCACCCCTGTGAGCGCAAACGTAATCCGCAAATAAAGGGCTGCAAGCCTCATGGGTAGCGCCGCGCTGCCGCTAATATGAGCGTCGTCAATCTCAACCTTTTGAGCACCTTTATGCTGGCAACCCTCACTCTTAAACAGAAAATACTGGCCACGGTCACCCTGGCTGTGGTCGTCTCCTGCCTGCTGGTAGGCTACTTCAGTCAACGCTCGGCCCAGCAACTGATCGAAAACCGGATGTTCGAGCAGGAGCTCCCCAACCTGACCCAGCGGATCAGCAAGGAGATTGAACAGGATCTCCACGGCATCGCCCAGGCCGCACGCCAACTGGCCACCGACCGCTTCATCCTCGACTGGGTGGATCGGGGCATGCCCAAAGAGCAGGAGCCAATCCTCATCAACCAGCTCAAGGATGTGGCCAACCAGTATGGTCTGGTGACCGCCTCCTTCGCCGATCGCCAGAGTGCAGCCTACTACAACCAGGATGGCTTTCTGCGCAACCTGACACCCACACAAGACGCCTGGTTCTATGACTACACCAAGAGCCAGAAGGAGATGACCCTCAGCATCTTCCGCGAGAGCAACGGCGAGGTGAAGCTGTTCGTCAACTTCCAGCAGCTCAACGGGCGCGGGCTGGCCGGCTTTGCCAAATCCCTCGACACCATGGTGACCATGGTCTCCAACTTCCGGCTGGAAGAGAGCGGCATCGTCTTTATGGTCGATGGCAGCGGCAAGGTGAAGCTGCACCCCGAGGCCAACCGCATCGAGCGTGACACCCTTGGCAACATTGCCAGCGGTGATACCGGCAGCCTGCTGGCCAAACGCCCCTTTGCTGTCATCAACGCCGAAGTCAATGGCGAGCCCATGGTACTGGCCAGCAGCTATATCCCGCTGCTCGACTGGTATCTGGTAGCCCAGGTGCCAGAAGCCGAGATCTATGCCGAGCTGGATCAGACCCGCAACGAGATCCTGATGATCTCGCTGGTGATTGCGCTCGCCATGGGGCTGATGGGGATGCTGCTGGCAGGCTCGGTCAGCCTCCCGCTCAACGAGCTGGCCCGCCTGTTCAAGGAACTGGGCAGCGGCGATGGGGATCTCACCCAGCGCCTGAAAGTGGAGGGGCGTGACGAACTGAGTCAGGTCGCCACCGGCTTCAACAACTTCGTCGCCAAGATCCACGGCTCCATCGAGCAGGTGGCGGAGAACTCCCGCCAGCTCGCGGCCACCGCCAACGAGGTGGCCAACAAGGCGCAGCTGACCCAGCATAACTGTACTGCCCAGCGTGACCGCACCGTGCAGGTGGCCACCGCTATCCACGAAATGGGGGCCACGGTGAGCGAGATCGCCGGTAACGCTTCGCTGGCAGCCGAAGTAGCCAGACAGGCCAACGATCAGGCCGATGCAGGGGCAGTAGTGGTAGCGCAGGCGCGCCACGGCATCGTCGACCTCTCCGGCGAGATTGAGCAGGTGGCAGGGGTTATCGAGTCGCTGGCGAGCCAGACCGACTCCATCGGCAGCATCCTCGAAACCATCCGCAGCATCTCGGAGCAGACCAACCTGCTGGCATTGAACGCCGCCATCGAGGCCGCTCGCGCCGGTGAACAGGGTCGCGGTTTCGCCGTGGTGGCAGATGAGGTGCGTAACCTCGCCAACCGCTCCGCCGCCTCGACCGCCGAGATCCAGGGGATGATCAACCGCTTGCAGGAGCAGAGTGCCCGCGCCGTCAGCGCCATGGCGCAGGGTCGCAACCAGAGTCTGGAGGTGGTGAGCCAGGCCGATGAGGCCAACGCCGCCCTCGGCCAGATCACCGCCCACATCACCCAGATCAACGACATGAATATCCAGGTCGCCACCGCCACCGAGGAGCAGTCCAGTGTGGTCGGCGAGATCAACCGCAACGTGGAAGATATCAACCAGCTCACCATGGAGACCGCCGATATCGCCCACCAGCTGACCGAATCGAGCCGCAGCCTGCAGCAGCTCTCCGGTCATCTGGACAAGCTGGTTGGCAACTTCCGACTCTGACCCAGGCCTTGACCTAAGCCATCAACAACAGAGAGCACCGTGGCGCTCTCTGTTGTTTTGGTGGCGGCTAATCCGGCATAGCCGTCAGCCCTTGCCATCCCGTTTGCGCTGATACATCAGCTCATCTGCGCGGGTGAGCAGCTCGGCCAGAGACACACAACCGCGCCCGTCGTAGCAGACAATCCCGGTGCTGCAGGTCAGCGCATAGCCGCAACCACTGTGCTGATTGTGCTCGGCCAAGATGGCATTGAAACGCTCATAGGCTAGTTGTGCCTGCGCCTCTAGCACATTGGGCAACAGGACGGCGAACTCATCGCCGCCCATGCGGGCAAACACGTCTGCGCCCCGAAAAGCCTGCTTGAGCAGAGTGGCAAAGGCGATCAGGGCCCGATCCCCTTCCGCATGCCCCCACCGATCATTGATCCCCTTGAAGCCATTGAGATCCAGATAGAGCAGCGCCAGTGGCATCTGCAAGCGACTGGCCAGCGAGAGGCTCTTCTCCGCCAGCATCACGAACCCGCGCCGATTGGAGATCAGGGTCAACTCATCAATGGTGGCCAACTGCACTGCTTCTAGCTCCCGCACCACCATCGCCGCCAGATCCTTGAGCAGCCCGACATCCTCCTCACTCAATTCCCGCGGCACCGTATCAATGATGCAGAGCGTCCCCAGTTTGCAGCCGTTGGCGATCCGCAGTGGCTGTCCGGCATAGAAGCGGATACCGGGCCCGCCCACCACCAGCGGATTGTCGGCAAAGCGGGGATCCTGCGAAGCATCCGGCACGATAAAGGTCTCATTGCCCATGATGGCGTGGCCACAGAACGAAATGTCCCGGGCGGTCTCGTGGACCTCCAGTCCGATACAGGATTTGAACCACTGGCGATCTTCATCCACCAGACTCACCAGCGCGATGGGGACATTGAATACCCGTCGGGCCATGCGGGTCAGCCGGTCAAACCGCTCCTCGGCCTCGGAATCCAGCAAAGATAGCCGCCGCAGGGTCTCCAACCGCAATGCCTCATCGGGTGGAATGGGTGCTTCTAGCATCGTGCCTCTCTCATCAGTGCCAAAACCTATCTTTAGCATATTGGGCTTTGTCGAAGTCGGGGCAGCAAGGAGAAAACAAAAAGCCGCTCATTCGAGCGGCTTTTTAGACAAGCGGGGAAGAAAATTACTTTTTCTTCTTGGCCTTGGCGTTCGGCAGGTCGGTGATGGAGCCTTCGAACACTTCGGCAGCCAGACCCACGGACTCGTGCAGAGTCGGGTGAGCGTGGATGGTCAGCGCGATATCTTCGGCGTCAGCACCCATCTCGATGGCCAGACCGATTTCACCCAGCAGTTCACCACCGTTGGTACCCACGATGGCACCACCGATGACGCGGCCGCTCTCCTTGTCGAAGATCAGCTTGGTCATACCGTCGGAACAGTCGGACGCAATGGCGCGGCCGGAAGCAGCCCACGGGAAGGTGGCGACTTCGAAGTTCAGGCCCTGTTGCTTGGCTTCCTTCTCGGTCAGACCAACCCATGCCATCTCTGGCTCGGTGTAGGCGATGGACGGGATCACTTTCGGGTCGAAGTAGTGCTTCTTGCCGGCGATCACTTCAGCGGCAACGTGACCTTCGTGAACACCTTTGTGCGCCAGCATCGGCTGACCCACGATGTCACCAATGGCGTGGATATGCGCCACGTTGGTACGCAGCTGCTTGTCCACCTCGATGAAACCGCGCTCGGTCACGGCAACGCCTGCCTTCTCGGCATCCAGCATCTTGCCGTTCGGCACACGACCTACGGCAACCAGCACGTTGTCGTAGCGAACCGGCTCGGCCGGAGCGTGTTTGCCTTCGTAGGAGACGTACAGGCCGTCTTCGCGCGCTTCAACTGCGGTGACCTTGGTCTCCAGCATGATGTTGAATTTCTTGGCGACGCGCTTGGTATAGATCTTGACGATGTCTTTGTCGGCAGCCGGAACCAGCTGGTCGGCAAATTCCACCACGTCGATCTCGGAACCCAGAGAGGAGTAAACGGTACCCATCTCCAGACCGATGATGCCGCCACCGATAACCAGCAGTTTGCCGGGAACGGTTTTCAGCTCCAGCGCATCGGTAGAGTCCCATACGCGCGGGTCATCGTGGGGGATGAACGGCAGCTTCACCGGACGGGAACCAGCCGCGATGATGGCGTTGTCGAAGGTCACGGTAGTCTTGCCGTCTTCCCCGGTCACTTCGAGCGTGTTCGGGCCGGTAAATTTACCCAAGCCGTTAACAACCTGAACTTTACGCATCTTGGCCATGCCAGCCAGACCGCCGGTCAGCTGGTTGATAACCTTCTCTTTCCACAGACGGATCTTGTCGATGTCGGTCTGCGGTGCACCGAAGACGATGCCGTGCTCGGCCAGCGCCTTGGCTTCTTCAATCACTTTGGCAACGTGCAGCAGCGCCTTGGAGGGGATGCAGCCCACGTTCAGGCAGACGCCACCCAGGGTGGAGTAACGCTCGACGATAATAGTATCCAGACCCAGATCGGCTGCACGGAAAGCAGCGGAATAACCGGCAGGGCCAGCACCCAGTACTACGACCTGGGTTTTGATTTCTTTACTCATCATGACCTCTTTGTCGTTCTTATATCCCCGGACAGCGCAGTCTTATACCGAAACGGGTGGCTGCAGCCGTGAAAAAAACGGGGCAAGTTTACGATCATGTTAATGAAATGAGAAGTAAAAAGGGCAGGCTCTGGGCCCGCCCTCTCACTTACAGGACCAGTCGACGAATGTCGGACAGCACGCCGTTCATGGTGGTGATGAAGCGAGCCCCATCGGCACCATCGATCACGCGGTGGTCGTAGCTCAGAGCCAACGGCAGCATCAGGCGCGGCGCAAACTCTTTGCCATTCCACTTCGGCTTCATCTCGGACTTGGAGACACCGAGGATGGCCACTTCCGGCGCGTTGACGATCGGGGTAAAGCTGGTACCGCCGATGCCACCCAGGCTGGAGATGGTGAAGCAACCGCCCTGCATGTCGGCAGCGGTCAGCTTGCCGGCACGGGCCTTCTTGGAGATCTCGGCCAGATCGCGAGACAGCTCCATGATGCCCTTCTTGTTAACATCGCGCACCACGGGCACAACCAGACCGTTGGGAGTATCAACCGCCACACCGATGTGGATGTACTTCTTCATGATCAGCTTGCTGCCATCTTCGGACAGGGAGCTGCAGAAGCGCGGGTGAGCTTCCAGCGCCTTGGCGGCGGCTTTCAGGATGAACACCAGCGGGGTGATCTTCACGTCTGCCTTTTGCTTCTCGAGCATCGCATTCTGCTCTTTGCGGAACGCTTCCAGCTCGGTGGTATCGGCTTCGTCGAACTGGGTGACATGAGGGATCATGACCCAGTTGCGGTGCAGGTTCGGACCGGAGATCTTCTGGATGCGGGTCAGCTCGACCTCTTCCACATCACCGAACTTGCTGAAGTCTACTTTCGGCCACGGCAGTACGCCCAGACCGTTGCCACCGGCTACGCCGGCAGAAGCAGGAGCGGACTCGGCACGCTTGATGGCATCCTTCACGTAGGCTTGCACGTCTTCTTTGACGATGCGGCCCTTGCGACCGGAGGCTTTCACCTTGGCCAGGTTGACGCCGAACTCGCGCGCCAGACGGCGTACTGCCGGAGAGGCGTGCACGTAGGCGTCGTTGGCAACGAAATCGGTCGCAGCGGCAGCAGCCTGGGCAACCGGAGCCGGAGCAGCGGCAACAGGGGCGGCAGCGACCGGAGCGGCAGCTTGAGCAACCGGCGCGGCAGCAGGAGCTGCGCCAGCCACTTCGAATACCATGATCAGGGAACCGGTGGAGACCTTGTCACCCGCCTTCACCTTGATCTCTTTAACCACACCGGCGAACGGCGCAGGCACTTCCATGGAGGCCTTGTCACCTTCCACGGCGATCAGGGACTGGTCAGCTTCAACCTTGTCACCCACGGCAACCATGATCTCGGTGACTTCCACTTCATCGCCACCGATATCCGGTACGTTGACCTCTTTGGCAGCAGCGGCAACCGGGGCAGCAGCCACAGGCGCGGCGGCTTGAGCCGGAGCAGCAACGGCAGCAGGCGCAGCGCCAGCCACTTCAAATACCATCACCAGAGAGCCGGTAGAGACCTTGGCACCAGCGGCAACCTTGATCTCGACTACGCGGCCTGCGAACGGTGCCGGTACTTCCATGGAGGCCTTGTCACCTTCCACAGCAATGATGGACTGGTCAGCTTCTACCATGTCGCCGACGGCAACCATGATTTCAGTCACGTCCACTTCGTCGTCACCGATGTCCGGCACGTGCACATCTTTGCGCACGGCAGCGGCAGGTGCGGCGGCCGGAGCAGCAGCAACCGGTGCAGCCACTTCAGCAGGGGCGGCAGCGCCTTCGGCTTCGAAGATCATGATCTGGGAACCGGTGGCAACCTTGTCGCCCACCTTGATCAGGATCTCTTTAACGATACCGGCGGACGGGGCCGGAACTTCCATGGAGGCCTTGTCGCCTTCTACCGCGATGATGGACTGGTCCAGCTCGACCTTGTCACCCACGGCCACCATGATCTCGGTGACTTCAACCTCATCGGCGCCGATATCCGGCACCATAATCTGTTTGGACATTGTGCTTTATCCTCTTGCGTCGATCCGCGTGACTGGCTGATGCCGCCACGCACACCTCGCGTTAACCGTTTTAAATCCTGGCAGGGTCGCGCCGCATGACGGCGCGCCCCTTGATCCACTTACGCGTACAGCGGGTTGACCTTGTCGGCATCGATGCCGTACTTGGCGATGGCGTCGGCCACAACCTGCTTGTCTACCTCGCCGCGCTTGGCCAGTTCGGTCAGGGCAGCAACAACCACGTAGAACTCGTTCACTTCGAAGTGACGACGCAGGTTGGCACGGCTGTCGGAACGGCCGTAACCGTCGGTACCCAGCACGCGGTAGTTCTCGGTCGGAACGAAGGCGCGAACCTGATCGGCGAAGGACTTCATGTAGTCGGTCGCAGCGATGGTGGCTTCGGAACCCAGTACCTGAGCGATGTAGGGAACACGCGCCTCAGAGGTCGGGTGCAGCATGTTCCAGCGATCCGCGTCCTGACCGTCACGGGCCAGCTCGTTGAAGGAGGTGACGCTGAACACATCGGAACCGATGCCGTACTCGCTGGCCAGGATCTGGGCAGCCTTGCGCACGTGACCCAGGATGGAACCACAACCCAGCAGCTGAACTTTCGCCTTGGCACCGGCGACGGATTCCAGCTTGTAGATACCCTTGCGGATGCCTTCCTCGGCGCCTTCCGGCATGGCCGGCATGGCATAGTTCTCGTTCAGGGTGGTGATGTAGTAGAACACGTTCTCCGGGTTCTCACCGTACATGCGGCGCAGGCCATCCTGTACGATCACCGCAACTTCATAGGCGTAGGACGGGTCATAGGAGATGCAGTTCGGAATGGTGTTCGCCAGGATGTGGCTGTGACCATCTTCGTGTTGCAGACCTTCACCGTTCAGGGTAGTACGACCGGAGGTTGCACCCAGCAGGAAGCCACGGGCTTGCTGGTCACCGGCTGCCCACGCCATGTCGCCGATCCGCTGGAAGCCGAACATGGAGTAGTAGATGTAGAACGGGATCATCGGGCAGTCGTTGGTGCTGTAAGAGGTCGCAGCAGCCAGCCAGGAGGACATGGCGCCCAGCTCGTTGATACCGTCTTGCAGAACCTGACCCTGCTTGTCTTCCTTGTAGTAGGAGACGATGTCGCGGTCTTGCGGGGTGTACTGCTGACCGTGCGGGCTGTAGATACCGATCTGGCGGAACAGACCTTCCATACCGAAGGTACGGGCTTCGTCAGCCAGGATCGGAACGATGCGCTTGCCGATGGACTTGTCTTTCAGCATCACGTTCAGGGAACGCACGAACGCCATGGTGGTGGAGATTTCGCGCGCCTGCTCACCCAGCAGCGGGCCGAAGGCGTCCAGCGCCGGAATTTCCAGCTTGGTGGTGCTTTCGCGCAGACGGGTCGGCACATAGCCTTTCAGGGCAGTGCGACGGTCGTGCAGATATTTGTGCTCGGCAGAACCGGCTTCAATCTTCAGGTACGGCAGATCGGCCAGCTGCTCGTCGGCCACTGGCAGGTTGAAGCGGTCACGCAGGTGACGCACGGAGTCCAGCTCCATCTTCTTGACCTGGTGAGCGATGTTCTTGCCTTCAGCCGCTTCACCCATGCCGTAACCCTTGATGGTCTTGGCCAGAATAACGGTCGGCTTGCCCTTGGTCTGGGTCGCCTTGTTGAACGCGGCGAACAGTTTGCGAGGATCGTGACCACCGCGGTTCAGAGCGAAGATCTCCTCGTCGGTCATGTCTTTGACCAGCGCGGCAGTTTCCGGATAACGGTTGAAGAAGTGCTCGCGGATGTAAGCACCGTCGCGGGACTTCATGGTCTGGTAGTCACCGTCCACGGTCTCGTTCATCAGCTGGATCAGCTTGCCGGAAGTGTCTTTCTTCAGCAGCTCATCCCACTTGCGACCCCAGATAACCTTTGTCACGTCCCAACCGGCGCCAGCGAACAGGCCTTCCAGCTCGTTGATAACCTTGCCGTTACCAACAACCGGGCCATCCAGACGCTGCAGGTTGCAGTTAACCACAAACACCAGGTTGTCGAGCTTTTCACGCACGGCAACGGTCAGGGCACCTTTGGCTTCCGGCTCGTCCATCTCGCCGTCACCCAGGAAGGCGTAAACGGTCTGCTCGGAGCAATCCTTGATACCACGGTCGGTCAGGTACTTCAGGAAGCGAGCCTGATAGATGGCGGCGATGGGGCCCAGACCCATGGATACGGTCGGGAACTGCCAGAAGTCCGGCATCAGTTTCGGGTGCGGATAGGAAGGGATACCCTTGCCGTCCACTTCCTGACGGAAGTTGTCCAGCTGCTCTTCGGTCAGACGACCTTCAGCGAAGGCGCGAGCATAGATGCCCGGGGAGATGTGACCCTGGAAGTAAACCAGATCGCCACCATCCTTCTCGTTGCGAGCACGGAAGAAGTGGTTGAAGCAGACATCATAGATGGTCGCAGAAGAAGCGAAGGAAGACATGTGACCACCCAGGTCCAGGTCTTTCTTGGACGCGCGCAGTACGATCATCATGGCGTTCCAGCGGATGATGGCGCGAATGCGGCGTTCCATCTCCAGGTCACCCGGGTAGTCCGGCTCATCGCTGGACGGGATGGTGTTGATGTAATCGCGATTTGCCTTGGCAGCCACGTCCACACCGCTTACGCGGGCTTTCTCGGCCAACTGTTCAAGGATGAACTGAGCGCGTTGCGGACCCTCTTCACGCAGCAGGGATTCCAGAGAGGCAAGCCACTCCAGCGTTTCTATCGGGTCCACATCGTTCTTCAGGATATCAGACATGGCTGGTTCCTATGTTGTTGTGATTGCACGGCATTGCACGGCGAAGGGCGCAAGCATTCGACAATAGAGCCTTGTGGGATTAGTTTTCCTGCTGACGGATCCGACGCATGGATCGCTGGATCCGGCTGTCTTCCCTCTGCATATCCAACAAGGTGTCCTCGATAAAGGCCAGATGCTCATGACAAGCTGTTCTGGCCCGCTCCGGAGCCCCCGAAAGAATAGCCTCGATCAGATTCGCGCGATGGCGACGTATCTTGGCTACCACTCCCGGGCGGCGATTCAAAATCTCGTTATTCTGCAGAATGTTCTGTTCGAGCATCGGGCTCATGGCCCGCAGCAGGTGCAGCAGCACCACGTTGTGGGACGCCTCGGCCACCGCCAGATAGAACTGGGTCACGGCTGCCGACTCGGCCACCAGCGAGCCCAGCTGGCCCGCCTCTTCGATGGTGGTTTGCACCTGACGAATGCGCTCGAAATCAGACCCGGTTCCCCGCAAGGCCGCGTAGTAGGCACAGATGCCTTCCAATGCGTGGCGAAACTCCAGCAGATCATACTGGGCTTCCGGGTGGGTACTGAGCAGTTCGAACAGAGGATCGGCGATCCCCTTGCTCAGGGCATTCTGCACATAAGTGCCGCCGCCCTGACGGCGATAAAGCAATCCGCGCGCTTCCAGTCGCTGGATGGCTTCGCGCAGGGAGGGGCGCGATACCTGAAACTGGATGGCGAGTTCCCGCTCGGGAGGCAATTTCTGCCCCGGTTGCAGGCTGCCTTCCAGAATCATCTGTTCCAGCTCGGCGACAATGGAGTCGGCCAACTTGGGTTGCGTAATCTTGCGATAGGGCATGAGGCTACTTTGTTAAATTGGTATTACCAATTTTATGGATGGGGCGAAAATTAGCAGAGGCCTTTTGAAAAGTCCACTCAAAAGATGATCTGAGTCAAGAATCAACCCCACCACTTAAGGGGTAAAGCAGGGGAAACATGATTTAGCTCATAGAAAATGGTCTGACCAATATTCTTGACCACGCTCACAAATAACATTTGCGCAACCAGAGACAAAAATGGCCTGCCAGATAGGCAAGCCATTGATTTTAAAATCCAAACTAAATTTTAATATTTACTTTAGCTGTTTAGTAACTGACGGTAGTAATCCCACTGGAAACTGGCTCCGGGATCCGTCTTGCGCCCTGGCGCGATATCGCAATGGCCGACAATTTTTTCGTGGGTAATCGCCGGATAGCGCTCCGATATGGCTCGTGTGAGCCCCGCCAGCGCCCGGTATTGAGCCTCGGTGTAGGGGATTTCGTCAGTCCCCTCCAGCTCGATACCGATGGAGAAGTCATTGCACGCCTCCCTCCCCTGCCAGCTCGATACCCCCGCATGCCAGGCGCGCTTGCCGAACGGCACATACTGCACCAGCTCGCCATCACGGCGGATCAGGCAATGGGCCGAGACCCGCAACTGATGGATACCGGCAAAATAGGGGTGAGCCTCCGGGTCGAGTCGCCCCATAAAGAGATCGTCGATAAAGGGGCCACCAAACTCCCCCGGCGGCAGGCTGATGCCATGCACCACCAGCAGGGAGATATCATCCGGCGCTGCCCGTTCGTTGTGATGGGGAGAAGGCACCCGGCGCGCCTGCTGGCACCAGCCAGCAGCATCGATAGAGAAACAAGGTTGCGAAGCGAGTTGAGTCATCGGCTACTCGAGTTGGCTGATAAATGGCGAGAACACGAAGATACCTGATAGGCAACCCGACACCAACTCACTGAATCAAAGGGAAATGGTATGTTAGGCTGAGTCATCTTCCGCTCGATATGGATGGGGTATGCAGCACACGGCACGCTGGATGTGGTTACTGACCTGGCTATCTTTAATGGGCCTGCTGACCCTCTATTTTCACTCCCGCAACCAACCAAGCGTAACCGCCAGCGGCGAGTTGTTGGTGCGGGCCGACCAGAGCGGCCACTATCGTCTGGAGGGTGCCATCAACGGTCAGCCGGTGCAACTGCTGCTCGATACCGGCGCCACCCGGATCACCATCCCGCAGCAGGTTGCCGAGCGGCTCGGCCTGACCGCTCATGGCAGCAGCCAGGTCAATACCGCCGCGGGGCAGATCCGAGTCGGCAACGGCACCATCGAAACGCTGGCGATGGGGCCATTGACCTTGTACGATCTGGCCATCTTTATCAATCCGGCGGCAGACGGTGACGAAGTGCTGGTTGGCATGAACGCCCTCGGTCGGCTGGAGCTGGTTCAAAAGGAGCGGCAACTGCTGCTCAGACCCTTGCAGGAATAAGGCATGTTTCAACAGGATGTCAGCCGCGCCGTGCGCGCCGCACTACTCGAAGATCTGGGCGATGCCCTCACCACGCTGGACCAACCGGATGCCAGCGCCGATATCACCGCCCAGCTGATCCCGGCCGACCGGATGGCCAGCGCCCGGGTCATCACCCGTGAAGCAGGAGTATTCTGCGGCCAGCCCTGGGTGGATGAAGTCTTCCTGCAACTGAAGGCCCAGCTCGGCGGCGACGTGAAGGTGGAGTGGAAGGTGCAGGATGGGGAAGTGCTCTCCCCCAATCAGGAGCTGTTCCGCCTCCATGGCCCTGCCCGCCTGCTGCTGACCGGCGAGCGCAATGCCCTGAACTTTGTCCAGACCCTATCCGGCGTCGCCACCCTCACCGCCCGCTATGTGGCAGAGCTGGAGGGCACCGACTGCCGTTTACTCGACACCCGCAAAACCATCCCTGGACTGCGCACCGCCCAGAAGTACGCAGTCACCTGTGGCGGCGGCAAGAATCACCGCATCGGCCTCTACGACGCCTATCTCATCAAGGAGAACCATATCCTCGCCTGCGGTGGCATTGCCGAGGCGATTAATGAGGCTCGTCATCTCAATCCGGGCAAACCGGTGGAGGTGGAAGTGGAATCGCTGGCCGAGCTGGAACAGGCGCTGGTGGCAAAGGCCGATATCGTGATGCTGGACAACTTCGATGTTGCCATGATGCGGGAAGCGGTCGCCATCAATCAGGGCCGCGCCAAGCTGGAAGTCTCCGGCAATGTCACCCTCGATACTCTGGCCGAGTTTGCGGCCACCGGCGTCGATTTTATCTCCGTCGGGGCGCTCACCAAGCATGTGCGGGCGCTCGATCTCTCCATGCGCTTTATCCAGCAGTGAGATTCACCCCGCAGGCCTGAGCAAATACTCGACCTAACCGGATAAACAACTTGCAAAAGGCGCCATAGGCGCCTTTTCTTTATGCAGGCTCCCTCAGCAAAGGAGTGTAATGACGGACCCGCTTTCACCCGTAAAAAAGAGTCATAAGAAGCCACTTGTTTTATGACTCGCATCAAGTTTTTGGTAAATGACATGAAAGTGGTTAACAAAGGCAGCAATCTCTGTTGCCACCCCTGACAGCTCGGATAAGATACTGACGTTCGGACGATTTTCTACCGACACTTCCCAGGAACCAAGGATAAAAGGATATTTCAAATGAAGAAACAATCGGGTTTTACCCTTATTGAACTGATGATCGTGGTCGCGATCGTTGCCATTCTGGCGGCGGTAGCGCTGCCGGCGTATCAGAACTACACCAAAAAAGCCAAGATGACTGAGTTGGTTGCTGCAACAGGAGCATTGAAGACCGCTGTTGAAATCTGTGTACAAACAGGCTCAAACTGCCCGGCAGCGCAAACTGACACAGCTCAAGGTAACGTGCTTGTTTCATATACTGCTGGTACTTCGAGTGCCCCTTATACCATTAGTGTGAAACCAGCCTCAGGAAAATTAAGCCCACTTACTTCAACCGATATTTATACATTACAGGCCTCAGCTCCGACGGGAACAGACTTAACTCTAGTATGGACTGGGACGTGTACCGCCGGAGGCACAGCAAACACTACCTATTGCCCATAATGACCTCTAACCCTAATAGCGGCCTGGCGTTAAGCCTGGCCGCCTCTTCACTTATCAGTGAAGAGGACTCCCAGCGCTATCTGAGCCAGGCCAAGGCCCAGCGCAAACCCTTTGTGACCTTTCTGATAGAAAACGAGATCCTCGACAGCAAGGCGCTCGCCGATTTTTGCGAGCTGGAGTATGGGGTACCTCTGCTGGATCTTGCCGCCTTCGATTTGGCCGAGATCCCGCAGAAATACCTCAATCAGAAGCTGATTGAAAAACACCACGTGCTGCCCATCTACACCCAGGGCCACACCCTCTATATCGCCATGTCGGATCCGACCAATGTCTCGGCATTGGAGGACTTTGGCTTCAGCTTCGGACTTCATACTGAAGCCCTGCTGGTGGAGGAGAACAAGCTCACCGCCGCCATCGGCAAGCTGCTGGAGAGCGAAAATGACGCCCTCGGCATGGAGGATATCGACGAGTCCGAGATTTCGGATCTCGAGGTCTCCGACGAGAACAGCCGGCTGGACGAAAGCGTCAATACCGCCGATGACGATGCTCCCATCGTCAAGTACATCAACAAGATCCTGATGGATGCCATCAAGCGCGGTGCCTCCGACCTGCATTTCGAGCCCTATGAGTTCAAGTATCGGGTGCGCTTTCGCATCGATGGCATTCTGCATGAGATCGCCACACCGCCGGTTAACCTCTCCAACCGCTTCTCCGCTCGCCTCAAGGTGATGGCGCGGCTCGATATCGCCGAGCGGCGGCTGCCGCAGGATGGCCGCATCAAGTTGAAGCTGTCGCGCAACAAGTCGATGGATATGCGGGTCAACACCCTGCCCACCATGTGGGGGGAGAAGATCGTTATCCGTCTGCTCGACTCCTCGGCGGCACGCCTCAATATCGAGCAACTCGGCTTTGATGACCGGCAGAAGGCGCAGTACCTGCGCGCCCTCTCCAAACCACAGGGGATGATCCTGGTGACCGGCCCCACCGGCTCGGGCAAAACGGTCTCGCTCTATACCGGCCTAAATATTCTCAACACCACCGAGGTAAACATCTCCACCGCCGAAGATCCGGTGGAGATCAACTTGCCCGGCGTCAACCAGGTGCAGGTCAACCCCAAGGCGGGGCTCACCTTCGCCAGCGCCCTGCGCTCCTTCCTGCGGCAAGATCCGGATGTAGTGATGGTGGGGGAAATTCGCGATCTCGAAACCGCCGAGATCGCCATCAAGGCGGCGCAGACAGGTCACCTGGTGCTCTCCACCCTGCATACCAACTCCGCCGCCGAGACCCTGACCCGGATGATGAACATGGGGGTACCGGCCTTCAACATCGCCTCCTCGGTGACCCTGATCATGGCCCAGCGGCTGGCCCGTAAATTGTGCGACCACTGCAAAGCGCCGGAAGTAGTGCCGGAAGCCGAACTGCTGGAGCTGGGCTTTACGCCGCAGCAGCTGGCAGCAGGGCTGCGACTGTTCAAACCGGTCGGTTGCAAGGAGTGTTCCGGCGGCTACAAGGGACGGGTCGGCATCTACGAAATCATGCTGATGTCGGAGAACATCGCCAAATTGATCATGCAAGGGGCCAACTCCCTGCAAATTGCCGCTATCGCGCAGAAGGAGGGGATGCGCACCCTGCGCACCTCGGGGCTGGAGAAGGCCCGGCTTGGGGTCACCAGCCTGGCCGAGGTCAACCGGGTCACCACCAACTGATCCGTGTGCGGGACGACCCGCCGAGTTGGTTGGCAGAGCGAATTCGTCGTTCACGAATACGAAACGGATGATAATCCGAACGACAGAGTAATCAGATATTCAAATGACCGGGTTGGCGCCAAGAAGGTACCACCCACCCTATCAGTACCCCGCAGGCATCAAGCCAGTCGGGCACCTTGACCAGGTTGGTGACGTGCAGAGCAAGGCTCTGACAACCAACCCCATTGCAGGATGCAAAGATGGCAACCCTAACGAAAAAGAACAATGCCCCCAAGAAAGTCTTCGCCTTCCGCTGGCACGGGGTAAACCGCAAGGGGCAGAAGGTCTCCGGCGAGCTGCAGGCCGACAGCATCAACACCGTCAAGACCGAACTGCGCAAGCAGGGGGTCAACGTCACCAAGGTAGCCAAGAAATCCCAAGGGCTCTTCTCCAAGGGCGGCGCCAAGATCAAGCCGATGGATATCGCCATCGTCTCACGCCAGATCACCACCATGCTCTCCGCCGGCGTACCGCTGGTGCAGAGCCTGCAGATCATCGCCCGCAGTCACGAGAAAGCCTCGATGCGCGAGCTGATGGGGCAGATTGCCGCCGATGTGGAGACCGGTACCCCCATGTCGGAAGCGCTGCGCCGCCATCCCCTCTACTTTGACGATCTCTACTGCGATCTGGTGGAAGCCGGTGAGCAATCCGGTGCGCTGGAGACCATCTACGACCGTATCGCCACTTACCGGGAAAAGTCGGAAGCGCTCAAGTCGAAGATCAAGAAGGCGATGTTCTACCCCACCATGGTCATTCTGGTCGCCATCGTGGTCACCTCCATCCTGCTGCTGTTCGTCATTCCGCAGTTCGAGGATATCTTCAAGAGCTTCGGCGCCGAGCTGCCGGTGTTCACCCAGTTTGTTATCGGCATCTCCCGCTTTATGCAGAACTGGTGGTATGTCTTCTTTGGTGGCTCCGCCCTTGGTATCTTCCTTTACGTGCGGGCCTGGCGGGCCTCCCAGAAGGTGAAAGACAATACCGACAAGTTCGTCCTCACCATTCCGGTGGTCGGGATGATCCTGCACAAGGCGGCCATGGCCCGCTTTGCCCGTACTCTGTCAACCACCTTCTCCGCCGGTATTCCGCTGGTAGATGCGCTGATTTCGGCGGCTGGGGCCTCGGGTAACTATGTCTATCGCACCGCGGTCATGGCGATCCGCAACGAGGTGGTGGCCGGTATGCAGATCAACGTGGCGATGCGTACCGTCGATCTCTTCCCCGACATGGTGATCCAGATGGTGATGATCGGTGAGGAGTCCGGCGCCATCGATGATATGCTCTCCAAGGTCGCCACCATCTTCGAACAGGAGGTGGATGATCTGGTCGATGGCCTCACCAGCCTGCTGGAACCCCTCATCATGGTGGTGCTCGGGGTGCTGGTCGGCGGCATGGTTATCGCCATGTACCTGCCCATCTTCAAGCTTGGCGACGTGGTAGGCTGATTTATCAGGGCATGGCACCACAACCATGCCCTCCCCCTCATTCAATAACTGACGGTTGGTTATGACACTTCTTCTCGAGCTGGCTCACAGCTTGCCCTGGCTCTACTTCTCGCTGGTTTTTCTTTTCTCCCTGATGATCGGCAGCTTCCTTAACGTGGTCATCCACCGCTTGCCCATCATGCTGGAGCGGGAGTGGCAGGCCGAGTATCGCAGTTACTTCGCCCCCGATGAGGAGGCTACTGCACCAGAGCGCTACAACCTGATGGTGCCGCGCTCCGCATGCCCTCACTGTGGCCACGCCATCACTGCGCTGGAGAACATCCCGCTGTTGAGCTGGCTCTGGCTCAAAGGGCGTTGCCGTGACTGTCAGGCCCCCATCTCGGCCCGCTATCCGCTGGTAGAGCTGCTGACCGCCCTGCTCTCGGTGGCCGTAGCCATGGTCATAACGCCGGGCTGGGGTACGTTGGCCGCCCTGTTGCTGACCTGGGTGCTGGTCGCCCTCACCTTTATCGATCTCGACAAGATGTTGCTGCCCGACCAGCTCACCCTGCCACTGCTGTGGGGCGGGCTGCTGTGCAACCTGGCAGGCGGCTTCGTGCCGCTGGCGGATGCCGTGATCGGTGCAATGGCGGGCTATCTGGTGCTCTGGAGCCTCTACTGGGCCTTCAAGCTGCTCACTGGCAAGGAGGGGATGGGCTATGGCGACTTCAAGCTGCTGGCGGCGCTGGGCGCCTGGCTCGGTTGGCAGGCGCTGCCCATAATTCTGCTGCTCTCATCTCTGGTCGGTGCCGTGATCGGCATCAGCCTGATCGCCTTGCAAAAACATCATCAGGGCAAGCCCATCCCCTTCGGCCCCTACCTCGCCATCGCGGGCTGGATTGCGCTGCTATGGGGCGATACCATCACCCGCTGGTATCTCTCTACCCTGCTTTGAGCAAGAGGCCCCCATGTATGTAG
This sequence comes from Aeromonas sp. S12(2024), assembly GCF_041402305.1. Taxonomy (NCBI): domain Bacteria; kingdom Pseudomonadati; phylum Pseudomonadota; class Gammaproteobacteria; order Aeromonadales; family Aeromonadaceae; genus Aeromonas; species Aeromonas sp. S12(2024). Next base: position 151,788 of record NZ_JBGLRB010000004.1, on the reverse strand, counting down.
TTGCTATCACAGGTGGTATCGGCAGCGGCAAGACTACTATCGCCAATCAGTTTGCCGCGCTGGGTATCGAGGTGGTGGATGCCGATGTGATCGCCCGCGAAGTGGTCGAGCCGGGCACCCCGGCCCTTGCCGCCATCGCCGACCATTTTGGCCCGAATGTGATTGATCCGAGCGGTCAACTCGACCGTCGTGCCCTGCGCGAGCGGGTCTTCAGCGATCCACAGGCCAAGGAGTGGCTCAATGCCCTGCTCCACCCGCTGATTCGCAGTGAAATGCTGCGCCAATGTGCCGCGGCCAGTTCTCCTTACTGCCTGTTGGTGGTGCCACTGCTGGTGGAGAACAAACTCACCGGCCTCGCCAACCGGGTGCTGGTGATCGATGTGGATGAAGCCACCCAGATTGAGCGCACCTGTCGCCGTGATGGGGTATCGGCCGAGCAAGCCCGCGCCATCATCGCCGCCCAAGCGAGTCGGGTGGAACGCCTCGCTGCGGCGGATGATGTCATCGAAAACCACAATGGCAGCGAAATGGCGATTAAAACGCGGATTTTGGCGCTGCACGAGACATATCTGGCAATTGCCTCTCAACAAGGCCGCCAAGTGTGAGTACACTAGGCCGGTTTATGGCTGGCCAGGATTAGGCATGATTTACGATTTCCCCCTCAATGAAAAAAGCCGGACCTATCTTCGTCTGGAGTCCCTGTTTTCCCAGATCCGCGACAATCTGGAGAGTGAACAATCCTGGGCACATATCGCCTTCTTCAAGGGGCTGTTCGATCTGCAGGAGTTGCTGGAGCGTGGTGACCTGCGCGCCGACCTCATCAAGGATCTGGAGCGTCTCGGCCAGCGTCTGAGCCACTGGGCCAGCCTGCCCGATGTCGATCTGGAGCAGATCAAACTGATGCAGCAAGAGAGCAGCCAGCTCTCTCGCAACCTGCTCAACTCGCCACGCCCGGGTGCCCGCCTGAAAGAGGATCGTCTGCTCGGCTCCATCCGCCAGCGCTTCTCCATCCCCGGTGGCCTGTGTGCCTTCGATGTGCCGCAGCTGCACCACTGGCTCGGTACCCCGGCCATCACCCGTCACCAGCAGATGCAAGGCTGGCTGAGCGACATCAACCTGCTGATGAATGCCATCACCCTGCTGCTGCGTCTGTGGCGCGAATCAGGCAGCTTCAGTGAGCAGATTGCCAGCAACGGTTTCTTCCAGGACACCGCCGAGAGCGCCGAGCTGATCCGCATCAAGCTGCCGGGCAATCTGTTCTGCTACCCGACCCTGAGCGGCCACAAGAACCGCTTCGCCCTGCGCTTTCTGCCCACCGCAGAACAGCCGATTGGCGATGTGCCGTTCCAGCTCGCCTGCTGCTAAGGAGCGCTTATGGTCACCAAGGTAAAGTGCCCGACCTGTCAGAGCGAAGTGGAGTGGGGCCCGCAGAGTCCGTTCCGCCCCTTCTGCAGCAAGCGCTGCCAGCTGATCGATCTCGGCGAATGGGCCGATGAAGAGAAGCGGATCCCGGGGGAGATCAACCCGGATCTGCTGCCGGAGCCGGAAGAGGGCGATCAGTGGCTATAAGCCCCTGGTCACGCACCTCTGCAATATCAAAAAAGGGCCGATTGGCCCTTTTTTCATGTTTGTTGATTACTACCGGCTCAAGCCTGCAGACCCTGTATCCGCGCTACAATCGGGCCATTGGCATCAGGGAAGTGGTAGTTGTTCAGCTCGGCCACCGGCACCCACAGGCACTCCTGCCCCTCTTTGCCGAACGGCTCACCGCTGAAACGGGTCACCTTCCAGATATCCAGCAATACCTGCTTCTCGGGGTAGTCGTGCTGCAGTTCCATGAAGGGGGCACAATCCAATACCCGGATGCCGATCTCTTCCCACAGCTCCCGATCCAGTGCGGTGAGCAGATCCTCACCCGACTCCACCTTGCCACCGGGAAACTCCCAGCGATCCCCCTGATGGCGATCGGAGGAGCGTCGGGCGATGAAGATATCGCCCCGTTCATTCTCGATGACGCCAACCGCCACCCAGATCCGTTTTTTCTGTTCCATCAATTACCTCTGTTCGCTTGTTGCCACCAATAACAAGGCGGGCTCTTGGCCCGCCTTGTTATGGCATAGCGTCGATCAGGTCAACTGACCGTGGCAGTGCTTGTACTTCTTGCCTGAACCACACGGGCAGGGATCGTTTCGGCCGACCTTCTGCTCGTCGCGTACGAAGGTGGTGTGCCCCTCTTCGCCTGCGGCCTGTTCATCGGCCAGCTGGCTCTCTGCAGCGGCGTGGGTATAGGTACGGGGAGCGGCTTCCGCCTGCTGGCGCTGCTGCTCTTCCATCGCTGCCACATCGCGCTCCTGCACCTGAACACGGCTCAGGATGCTGACCACGTCGCGTTTGAGGGTTTCCAGCATCTGGGTGAACAGATCGAAGGATTCGCGCTTGTACTCCTGCTTGGGGTTCTTCTGGGCGTAACCGCGCAGATGGATACCCTGACGCAGGTGATCCATGGCCGCCAGATGCTCTTTCCACAGACCATCCAGGGTTTGCAGCATCACCGCCTTCTCGAAGTTGCGCAGCACCTCTTTGCCGACCAGCTCCTCCTTGTGGGCATAAAGCTTGGTGGCTTCGTCCAGAATGCGCTCGCGCAGCTTCTCTTCGTACAGCTTGTCATCTTCCGCCAACCACTGTTGCAGCGGCAGATCCAGCGCGAAGTCCGCCTTCAGGCGCGCTTCCAGACCCGGCACGTCCCACATCTCTTCCAGAGACTGGGGCGGGATGTATTCGTCGATCACCGCACCGTAGACATCGTCACGGATAACATGGATGGTCTCGGAAATGTCGTTGGTATCCAGCAGCTCATTGCGCTGCTCGTAGACCACCTTGCGCTGGTCGTTGGCAACGTCATCAAACTCCAGCAAGCTCTTGCGGATGTCGAAGTTGCGACCTTCCACCTTGCGCTGAGCGTTTTCGATCGCCTTGGTGACCCACGGGTGCTCGATGGCTTCGCCCTCTTCCATGCCCAGCTTCTTCATCATGCCGGTCACGCGGTCGGAGGCGAAGATCCGCATCAGGGTATCTTCCATGGAGAGGTAGAAACGGGAGGAGCCCGGGTCACCCTGACGACCGGAACGGCCGCGCAGCTGGTTGTCGATACGACGGGATTCGTGACGCTCGGTACCGATAATGTGCAGACCACCGGCGGCCAGCACCGCATCGTGACGCACCTGCCAGGCGGCTTTCAGCTCGGCAATCTGCTCGCTGGTCGGGTTCTCCAGCTTGGCAATCTCTGCCTGCCAGTTGCCGCCCAACACGATGTCGGTACCACGACCGGCCATGTTGGTGGCGATGGTGACCGCACCAGTCTGACCGGCCTGGGCAACGATCTCCGCTTCCATGGCGTGGAACTTGGCGTTCAGCACCTTGTGCGGGATCTTCTCCTTGGTCAGAATGCCGGAGAGCAGCTCGGAGTTCTCGATAGAGACAGTACCGACCAGTACAGGCTGGCCCTTGGCCACGCACTGACGGATATCTTCGATGATGGCGGCATACTTCTCGTTGGCGGTCAGGTAGACCAGATCGCCCATGTCTTTGCGCACCATCGGCTTGTTGGTCGGGATAACCACGGTATCCAGGCCATAAATCTGCTGGAATTCAAAGGCTTCGGTATCCGCAGTACCTGTCATCCCCGCCAGCTTGTTGTAGAGGCGGAAGTAGTTCTGGAAGGTGATGGATGCCAGCGTCTGGTTCTCGTTCTGGATCTTCACCCCTTCCTTCGCTTCAACGGCCTGATGCAGGCCATCGGACCAGCGACGACCCGGCATGGTACGGCCGGTGTGCTCGTCGACGATGACGATCTCGTCTTTCTGGACGATGTAGTCGACGTTGCGCTCGAACAGGGTGTGAGCGCGCAGACCGGCGTTGACGTGGTGCAGCAGGCTAATGTTGGAGGCGGAGAACAGAGAGTCGTTCTCATCCAGCAGCCCCTCTTTCTTGAGCAGCTCTTCCACGAAGATCTGACCGTTTTCGGTCAGCAGGGCCTGACGGTTCTTCTCATCCACCGTGTAGTGACCGTCGCCGGTGTATTCTTCGGTGTCTTCCTTGTCCTGCTTGACCAGCAGCGGGATCAGCTTGTTGACGCGAATATAGAGCTCGGAGCTATCTTCGGCCGGACCGGAGATGATGAGCGGAGTCCGGGCTTCATCGATAAGCACCGAGTCCACCTCATCCACCAGCGCGTAGTTGAGCGGGCGCTGTACGCGCTGCTCCGGCGAGAACGCCATGTTGTCGCGCAGGTAGTCGAAACCGAATTCGTTGTTGGTACCGTAGGTGATGTCGGCGGCGTAGGCGTCACGCTTCTGGGACGCATCCATACCGGGCACGTTGCAATCGACGGTCATGCCGAGGAAGGCAAACAGCGGGCGGTTTGCCTCAGCGTCACGTTTGGCCAGGTAGTCGTTCACCGTCACGACGTGGACGCCGCGGCCACTCAGGGCATTCAGGTAAGCTGGCAGAGTTGCGGTCAGGGTCTTACCTTCACCGGTTTTCATTTCCGCGATACGGTTGGAGTTCAGCACCATGCCGCCGATCAGCTGCACATCGAAGTGGCGCATGCCAAACACCCGCTTGGAGGCTTCACGCACGGTCGCGAACGCTTCCGGCAGCAACTGCTCCAGGGTCTCACCCTGCTCGATACGCTGACGATATTCAGCCGTTTTGGCCTGCAACTCGGCATCGGACAGAGCCTCGAACTGCGGCTCCATGGCATTGATCTGTTTTACAATTTTGCGCAAAGCCTTGAGCGTTCTGTCGTTCCGGCTGCCGATAATCTTGGTAAGCAGTGTGCTAATCATGGGTACCAACTATTTCTGGTTATAAAAGCGTTCCGTCACTGGAACCTGAAGAAAAAAACCTAACCCCGTCTGGCACTGAGAAACCGTGCGGGGTTGACCTGACGACCATCTTTCAACACTTCGTAATGCAGATGGACCCCGGTCGCGCGACCGGTGCGTCCCATCAAGGCAATCTTCTGACCCTGATCAACCAGAGTGCCCACCTCGACCAGCAACTTGGAGTTGTGGGCATAGCGGGTGACCAGGCCATTGCCGTGATTAATCTCCACCATATTGCCAAATTCCGGATGACGGCCCGCCCAGCTGACAATGCCGGGCCCGGTGGCCAGAATCGGGGTTCCGGGTTTGCCACGGAAATCGACCCCTTTGTGCATCTTGGCACGCCCGTTGAACGGATCGACCCGTCCACCAAACCCGGACGAGACCCAAACTCGCTCCTGTTTGACTGGCGTGCCGGAAATAAAACCGGCATCGGTGATATGGTGATTCATGATGAAAGATTCAAGTACCGACAGCTGCTCTTCGTGGCTGCTGAGCTGCTGGCTGAGGTGTTTCATCGAGGCTTGCAGCTCGTTGAGGCTCACTTCCAGCTCTTCATCATAAGAAGGGCCGCCCATGGGGGGCAGCTCTTTGAAATTGAACTCGTCGGGATCGAGATCGGCCTGCTCGGTCAATCGTTCGCCGAGGGCATTGAGACGGCCAAGCTGGCCCTGCATGGTGCCCACCTGAGCAGCCAGCATCGCCAACTGTTCACGGGCTTCGTCACCACTCTGGTCAACGGACTGTTGCTCGGCAACGGCAAGCGCCACTTCCAGCGCCTCCATTTTCTGGTGCCAGCTCTGCCAGAGCCAACCACCACCAAGGGCCAACAGGGAGAAGAGAATACCGCCGACCCAGGCCAGACGTTGTTTGGGCAGGTGCAACTTGCGTCGCTGCTTGCCGTGGAGGATCAGGGTAATGCTCATAGAAATCAGTCTGCTCGGTCAGGTGCGGCCAGGAGCCTGCACGGGAAATAAAACCGGGAGATAATCGGTATTAAAGGATGGAGTAAACAAATGACGGAACGTCGGTGCGGAGAGAGGACCGACGTTCCGTTGCACAGCTATCAGGCCAGAACCAGACCGTTATCGTAGTAAGCGATAGGCGCTTTGTCGCCCTCACCCTCGAAGGTCACCAGTTCCCAAGCCTCCTGCTCGGCCAGCAAGGCACGCAGCAGCTTGTTGTTCAGGGCATGTCCGGTCTTGTAGGCACGGAACTCACCGATGATGCTGCGGTTACACATATAGAGGTCACCGATCGCGTCTAGCATCTTGTGCTTGACGAACTCGTCCTCATAACGCAAACCGTCTTCGTTCAGCACCCGATAGTCGTCCAGTACCACGGCGTTTTCCAGGCTTCCGCCCAGCGCCAGGTTCTGGGAACGCAGGTACTCGATATCGCGCATGAACCCGAAGGTACGGGCACGGCTGATCTCTTTCACGAAGGAGGCACCGGAGAAATCCAGCACACAACGCTGGTTGCGCCCTTCAAAGACCGGATGCTGGAAATCGATCTCGAGATCCATCTTGAAGCCGTTGCGATAGGGGTGGAATTCCGCCCACTTGTCGCCGTCTTCAACCCGGATGCTCTTCTTGATCCGCACAAACTGCTTGGCAGCATTCTGCTCACGGATCCCGACTTCCTGCAGCAGGTAGATAAAGGGATGCGCACTGCCATCCATCACCGGGATCTCGGGCGCGTCAACCTCAACGTAGAGGTTGTCGATCCCCATACCGGCCAGCGCGGCAGAGAGGTGCTCGATGGTAGAGACACGGACACCCGCTTCGTTGACCAGAGCGGTACAGAGCACGGTATCGCGCACCTGATCGGCATTGGCTGGCAGCTCCACCACAGGATTCAGGTCGGTACGCAAGTAAACGATTCCTGTGTTCACAGGCGCCGGACGGAACGTCATGGTGACTTTCCGGCCCGAATGCAGGCCGACACCAGTCGCCTGTACACTCGTTTTCAAGGTTCTTTGTCTAATCATGGGTGTACCCTAAACAGCTTAAAATCCGGACCAGATGGTCGTTGGCAGGCCATCTTAGCACATTCCTTGAACAACAAACAAACGAGAGCCATAAGAGGCTTAGTCAGCTTGCTTGCGCAGGAACGCCGGAATATCCAGGTAATCCGGTTCGCGACGAGCTTGCGGCTCGGCGTTGACCACCTTGGCCGGGGCTTCGTCCATCACGCGGCCTTGCATCATGTCGCTAACCAGCGGCTGACGCACCGGGCGCTCTTGCACCTGGCTGCTCTTGACTAGCGTGATGTCCGGCTTGCGCTCGGCACCGATACCGGTAGCAACCACAGTCACACGCAGTTCATCGTGCATTTCCGGATCGATTACGGTACCCACTACTACAGTGGCGTTCTCGGAAGCGAAGGCCTTGACCGCGTTACCCACGGTTTCGAACTCTTCGATGGTCATGTCCATACCGGCGGTGATGTTGACCAGGATGCCACGGGCACCAGCCAGATCCACATCTTCCAACAGCGGGCTGGAGATGGCTTTCTCGGCCGCTTCTTCGGCACGGTCATCGCCGGAGGCGGAACCGGTACCCATCATGGCGGTACCCATTTCACGCATCACTGTACGCACGTCCGCGAAGTCGACGTTGATCAAGCCCGGACGGGTGATCAGCTCGGCAATGCCCTGTACCGCGCCAAGCAGTACATCGTTGGCCGCCTTGAAGGCATCCAGCAGGGAGATACCGCGACCCAGCACCTTCAGCAACTTGTCGTTGGGGATGGTGATCAGGGAGTCGACGTTTTTGGAGAGCTCTTCGATACCGTGGGCGGCGAAGCCCATCCGCTTCTTCCCTTCGAAGGAGAACGGCTTGGTCACCACAGCAACGGTCAGGATGCCCATCTCGCGCGCCACTTCGGCCACGATCGGCGCAGCACCGGTACCGGTACCACCACCCATACCGGCGGCGATGAACACCATGTCGGAACCGGTCAGCAGCTCACGCAGCGCTTCGCGATCTTCCATGGCCGCATCACGACCCACTTCCGGATTGGCGCCGGCACCCAGACCCTTGGTGATGCCACCGCCGATCTGCAGGGTAGTGTTGGCGCTGGAGTTACGCAGAGCCTGGGCGTCGGTGTTGACGGTAATAAACTCAACACCCTCAATATTTTGACGAACCATGTGCTCGACAGCGTTACCGCCGCCGCCACCTACACCGATCACTTTAATGACGGCTTCGTCAGTGTGGCTATCCATAAATTCAAACATGTTGTCTCTCCGCTTTATTTGCCTGACTCAGCAAAATTCTTAGAACTCGCCACGCAGCCAGTTGCTAACCCGTTTGACCAGGCCACCGACGCTTGCCTTGGCGGCATATTCTTTGTTGCTACCTGTGGCTTGATGGGTGCGGCCATATTGCAGCAACCCGACCGCAGTCGAGTACACCGGTGCCTGCACGTAATCACTCAAACCACGTATGTTCATGGGCTCTCCCACCCGGACCTGGCTCTGGAAGATCTGCTCTGCACACTCCACAATGCCTTCAATCTGGGCAGCGCCGCCGGTCAAGACCACACCGGCTGCCAGCTGATGCTTGACCCCCTGCGCTTTCAACTCGCTTTGTACCCGCACCAGCTCATCATTCACCATGGAGAGCAACTCGGTGTAACGGGGCTCAATCACTTCAGCCAGTGTCTGCCGTTGCAGGCTGCGCGCCGGGCGACCGCCGACACTGGGTACTTCAATATTGTCTTCCTTGCTGACCAGACGACCGAGGGCGCAACCGTAGCGCACCTTGATCGCTTCCGCGTCGAGCGGCGGCGTGCCGAAGGCATAGGCGATGTCGCTGGTCACAGTGCTGCCAGCGTACGGGATCACCTTGGTGTGGCGCAGAGCACCGCCGGTAAACAGCGACATGTCCATGGTGCCGCCACCGATGTCCACCACGCAGACACCCAGCTCTTTCTCGTCTTCGGTCAACACGGCATAGCTGGAGGCCAGCGCGGAGAAGATCAGTTGATCCACACGCAAACCGACCTTCTCCACACATTTCTCGATGTTGCGGGCCATGTCGTTATGGCAGGTGATCAGGTGAACCTTGGCAGCCATCCTTACACCGGAGAGGCCGACCGGATTCTTGATCCCTTCCTGATAATCGATGGCAAACTCCTGAGGCAGCACATGCAGCACGCGCAGCTCATCGGAGAGGCGAACCGACTTGGCGGTATGGATCACGTTGTCCACATCCTCCTGGGTCACCTCTTCATCGGAGATGGGCACCATACCGGTCTCGTTGCGGCAATCGATATGCTTGCCGGACAACCCCAGATAGACCGAGCTGATCTGGCAATCTGCCATCATCTCGGCCTCTTCCACCGCGCGGCGCAGTGACTTGACCACGGAGTCGAGGTCATTAACCCCGCCCTTCTCCATTCCGCGAGAAGCGTGACTGCCCATACCGATGACGTTCAGTTCACCGTCCGGCAATACTTCCCCGACCAGAACCGCCACCTTGGTTGTGCCGATATCCAGTCCGACAATCAAATTCCTATCTGCGGTGTTGGTCATGCACTTTCTCTTCGCTCTTCTTCCAGCCAACTGCCATTCCGGTGTCGTATCGAAGATCCACGTAAGCGACTTGCGCACGGGGTTCGATAACCGGGAAGGCATCGATAAACCGCTGCAACCGGAGCGCAATGTCATTGCGTCCCAGGAACAGCTTGATATTGCCATCCAGGGTCAGTTCCCAGGCATGGCGGGGGGTCAGATTCACCCCCAGCAACTTGTATCCCTTGGCAGCCAGTTGCGACTCGTACTGCCGACTCTCTTTCAACACCCGGGCGGCCTGGTCATCCGGCCCTGACAGCTGTAACAGCGGCGTCTTCACCCGATCCGGGGCACTGAATACCTTGCCCTTGGTGTTGACGAAGCGGTTGCCATTCCAGCGCGCCGCCACATCTTGTTCCGTGAGGTAGATCTTGATCTTGTTCGGCCACTTCTTTCGTACCGAGACCGAGGCCACCCATGGCAAGGCATTGAGCCTTGCCTGCAATTCGTTGACATCCAATTCGAAGAAGTTGCGCAGCTCGGCGCCATCCAGCACGGCCATCCGCAGCTCTTCGGTTTGCAAATACTGGTGTTGCCCCTGCAGCAACAGCTCGCTCATGGGCAACCGGTTGGCATCTGTCAGCCAACCTTTAACATCCAGCGCCGTCCGGTAGCAGCCCCATATCACCAGCAGGAAAAACGCTACCCCTGCGATGAAGCCACCCTTGGTGCGCCCCTGTGCCCTTGCCTCCACCCGATCGATCCCCGTGTAACGCGCTAAACCGGCCTTTGACAGACCGGTTCGCCATTATATAGGCCCCGGCTTGGCGGTCAAAATACTCATTGGGCCCTCAGGCGCCAGATTTCATGCTATCTATGCTCAATTTCATCTCTCCGAGACGACGGGCCAGCGCCCCGACGTTCCCGGCGCCTTGAGTCAGCACCAAATCCCCCTCGCCGATCAGGTCGGCCAGCACGGCTGGCACGTCATCTGGCGTGGCGACGAAGATGGGTTCCAGGTTGCCGCGCGAGCGAATGGAGCGGCACAGTGCCCGTCCATCAGCGCCCGGGATCGGCTCCTCACCGGCAGCATAAACCTCCAGCATCACCAGCACGTCTACCTTGGAGAGCACATCGGCGAAGTCCTCGTAGAGGTCGCGGGTGCGGGTATAACGGTGCGGCTGGAACACCATCACCAGACGCTTCTCGGGCCAACCGGCACGGGCAGCATTGATCGTGACCTTCACTTCGCTCGGGTGGTGACCGTAATCGTCCACCAGCATCGCCTTGCCGCGACCGGTTTCAAACTCGCCATACTGCTGGAAGCGACGACCGACCCCTTCAAATTTGGCCAGTGCAGAGATGATGGCCTCATCGCTAACACCGTCCTCTGTCGCGACAGCTATCGCCGCTGCGGCGTTCAATGCGTTGTGAATACCCGGCAAATTGAGGGTCACCTGCAGCTCACCCGCCTCTTTGCGGCGAACACGGAAGCAGCTGTGGTTGGTGGTCTGGACAAAATCCAGCACCTGCACATCGGCATCGTCAGAGAGACCGTAGGTCAAGGTCGGACGGGCAATCTCGGGCAACATGCCACGGATCACCGGATCATCGATGCAGACCACCGCCAGTCCGTAGAAGGGGAGGTTGTGCAGAAACTCGATGAAGGTGGCCTTCAGCTTGGAGAAATCACCGCCGTAGGTATCCATGTGATCCGCTTCGATGTTGGTCACGATAGAGACCATCGGCTGCAGATGCAGGAAAGATGCGTCGCTCTCATCCGCCTCGGCAATCAGGTAGCGGCTGCTGCCCAGGCGGGCATTGGTGCCGGCACTGTTGAGCAGGCCACCGATGACGAAGGTCGGGTCGCGGTCGGCTTCGGCATAGATACTCGCCACCAGACTGGTGGTGGTGGTCTTGCCGTGGGTACCGGCAATGGCGATACCGTGACGGAAACGCATCAGCTCGGCCAGCATCTCGGCGCGGCGAACCACCGGGATCCGCAGTTCGCGGGCAGCCAGCAGCTCCGGGTTGTCCTGCTTGATGGCGGTAGAGACCACCACCACGCTGGCACCCTCAACGTGTTCGGCACTGTGGCCGACGAAGATGTGGGCGCCCAGTCCGGCCAACCGCTCGGTCACGGCGTTACGAGCCAGATCAGAACCCGTTACCTGATACCCTTCGTTGGCAAGCACTTCGGCGATCCCGCCCATACCGGCACCACCGATGCCGATAAAGTGGATGCGACGCACGCGGCGCATTTCGGGGATCACAGTACGCAGTTTTGCCAGTTCAACCTTGGTCATAATCGTCTCTTTAGTCTGCCGCAGGCCATGTGCCGTCAAAGCGCGGCTGCACGGCGGCATCAATACATACAGGTACAAGGCTGCCCGGTGTCACCGCTGCAACCTTGCTCATCAATCTTTACCATGCGGCCCGGTTGCGAGCTGTTTGCACTCATCCGCAACCCGCTCGGCCGCATCGGTGATGGCGACGCGGCGAGCCGCTTTCGCCATGTTAAACAGGGTCTCCCGGCGACCAGCCAGCCAGGTCAGGCGCGCCGCCAGTGAAGCGGTATTCAGCTCGGACTGGGGCAGAAACTCGGCTGCACCGCCGTCGACCAGTGTCAGGGCGTTACGGGTCTGGTGATCATCCACCGCATGGGGCAGCGGCACGAAAATGGCGGCCACACCGGCGGCAGCCACTTCGGAAACAGTCAGGGCACCGGCACGGCAGACCACCAGGTCGGCCCAGGCGTAGGCGCTGGCCATATCCTTGATAAATTCGCTCACCTCGGCATTGATGCCGTGCTGGGCATAGGCAGCAGAGACAGTCTCGGCATTGCCCTTGCCACACTGGTGACGCACTTCAATGGGCACGCCGGACGCCGCCACCGCAGCAGGTACCTGCTCGTTGAGCACCCGCGCCCCCAGACTGCCACCCACGATCAGCAGATGCAGTGGCTCATCTCCGCTGCGCAGTTGCGGATCCGGCAGGGCGACCACTTCGGGACGTACCGGATTACCGACCACGGCGGTGCGGCGGCTCGGCGCGAAGGCGCCCGGAAATGCCATCAACACCCGCCTGGCGATACGGGCCAGCAACTTGTTGGTCATGCCGGCAGCGGCATTCTGCTCATGGAGCAGCAACGGGATGCCGGAGAACCAGGCCGCCACGCCACCCGGGCCGGAAGCAAAACCGCCCATGCCGAGCACCACATCAGGACGAACGGTCTTGAGCACCTGACGCGCCTGCAGGATCGACTTGACGATGCGATAGGGCGCCACCAGCAGTCGCTTGATGCCGTTGCCACGTACTCCCTGAATATCGATGAAGGAGATGGGATAACCGTGGGCGGGCACCAGCTCCGCCTCCATCCGGTCGGCAGTGCCGAGCCAGTGGACAGTCCAGCCCTGGGCCTTCAGGCGATCGGCCACAGCCAGACCGGGGAACACATGCCCACCGGTACCACCTGCCATCACCAACAGAGTCTTGCTCACTAAACCTCCCGCACGCGCGCCTGGGCTGTCGCCTGACGCAACTCAAAATCGATTCGAATCAACATGCTCACCGCCACCGACATGATGATGAGACTGGAACCACCGTAACTGACCAGCGGCAGGGTCAAGCCCTTGGTCGGCATCATACCGCTGGCCGCGCCAACGTTGACGAAGGTCTGGAAGCTGAACCAGATGCCGATACCGATGGCCAGATAACCGTCATAGAGCCGCTCGGCCACCAGCGCGCGATGCCCCAGCTTGAGCGCCTTGACCGCCAGCGCAAAAATCAGGAACAGGGCGCCCAGCACCCCGACGTAACCCAGCTCTTCACCGAGGATCGCAAACACGAAGTCGGTGTGCGCTTCCGGCAAGTACTCCATCTTCTGGATGGAGTTGCCAAGCCCTTCGCCAAACCAGCTGCCACGACCAAACGCCATCAGCGACTGGGTCAACTGGTAGCCGCTGCCGAACGGATCGGCCCAGGGATCCATAAAGGAGGTCACCCGCCGCATCCGGTAGGGCTCGACGATAATCAGCATCACCACCGAGCCGAGGCCTGCGCCGATCAGGGTCAAAAACTGTCCCAGTCGGGCACCGGCCAGAAACAGCATGCCGAACGAGGTAACGAACATCACCACGGTGGAACCCAGGTCAGGCTGCAACAGCAGCAAGACCGCCAGCACCCCGAACACCGCCAGAGGTTTCAGGAAGCCGATCCAGGCTTCACGCACTTCGCTCTGGCGTCGCACCAGATAGCCGGCCAGATAGACAAACAGCGCCAGCTTGCCAAACTCGGCAGGTTGCAGGTTGAAGGGGCCGAGCGGCAACCAGCGCACCGCACCGTTGACGTTGCGGCCCACCAGCAGCACCAGCACCAGCATCAAGATCGCCAGCAGCAGCATGGGGCCGTTGTGCTGTTGCCAGCGCGCCATCGGCACCTGCAACACAAACCAGGAGATACCGAGCGCCATCACCAGAAACAGGGCGTGACGCTTCACAAACATGAAGGGGTCATCCCCCAGCGCAATCCCCTCGGGAATCGACGCCGAGGCCACGATGACCACCCCGACCGCCATCAGGGAGAGCGCCAGCAGTACCAGCTGCCGATCGTAGAGACCAGCAGGACGCGCCGGTAACAACCAGCGCTGGAACAGACCCGCTGCTGCGCGAAGGGCGTTCATAGCGCCAACACCATCTCGGTGAAGCGATCGCCGCGCACCTCGAACGACTTGAACTGATCGAGGCTGGCACAGGCTGGCGCCAGCAGCACCCAGTCACCGGGCTTGGCATCGGCCGCCGCTTTGGCAACCGCAGCGGCCAGGTCGGCCACCCGTTCGGTCTGCTCGCCCAGTGCCAGCAGCACCTCGGCATCCTGACCGAAGCAGTACATGTGATCGATCTGGTTGCCCAACAGCGCCTGGATCGGGCCAAAATCCTGCCCCTTCCCCTGACCACCGGCCAGCAGCAGCAGGCGCCCCTTGACCGACTCGCGCACACCGGCAACGGCAGCCAGAGTCGCCCCCACGTTGGTGGCCTTGGAGTCGTTGATCCAGCGCACCCCGTTTACCTCGCGCACGAAGCGGGCGCGATGGGGCAAGCCCTCGAAACGACGCAGCACGGTGAGTTGCGCAGCACGGGGAATGCCGACCGCATCGCACAACGCCATGGCGGCCAGCGCGTTGGCCTGATTGTGGGCACCGACGATCTTCATCTCGTCCACCGCCAGCAGTGGTTCACCGTGCAGGGTCAACCAGTAGCGGCCATCCAGCAGGCAGCGGCCATAGCCATTGCAGTCGAGACCAAAGCTCTGCCACACCTGACCCACATCAGGCAGGGTCTGGGCATCATCACGATTGACCAGAATGTGTTTGGAGTGCTGATGGATCTCCATCTTGGCGGCGCGATAGTCGGCCATGCCCTGATAACGATCCATGTGATCTTCTGAGAGGTTCAGCACCACGGAGGCGGCAGCACGCAAACTGTGAGTAGTTTCCAACTGGAAGCTGGAGAGCTCCAGTACGCAGAGATCCATCGGCTGCTTGAGCAGCTCCAGCGCAGGCGTGCCGATATTGCCGCCCACACCGACATTGAGGCCGGCTTCGGCAATTATCTCGCCCACCAGGGTAGTGACGGTGCTCTTGCCGTTCGAGCCGGTGATGGCGATGACCGGGGTCTGGGTCTCGCGCACAAACAGCTCGATGTCACCGACGATCTGCACGCCACACTCGGCAGCCGCTTTCAGTTCGGGGGTCGCCAGCGCGATACCCGGGCTCGCGACGATCATGTGCGCCTGCTTGAGCAGCGCCTCGTCGAGACCGTGAATGAGCTCAACCTCAGACGGCAGTTGATCCTTGCCGGGCGGGTTGGCACGGGTATCCATCACCAGTGGCGTCACGCCACGGCCGAGGAAGTAATCGACACAGGAGAGCCCGGTTTTGCCCAATCCGATGATGATGACCATGGCCTTACCTCACCTTCAGGGTGGCAAGACCCAGCAGCACCAGCACGAGGGTGATGATCCAGAAGCGCACGATGACGCGCGGCTCCGGCCAGCCCTTCTTCTCGTAGTGGTGATGGATCGGCGCCATGCGGAAGATCCGCACGCCGCGCAGCTTGTAGGAACCCACTTGCAGGATCACCGAGACGGTCTCCATCACGAAGACGCCGCCCATGATCACCAACAGGAACTCCTGACGGACCAGCACGGCGATGGTGCCAAGCGCGCCGCCCAGCGCCAGGGAACCAACGTCCCCCATAAAGACCTGGGCCGGATAGGTGTTGAACCAGAGGAAACCAAGACCCGCCCCGACGATGGCGGTACAGACGATCACCAGCTCGGAGGTATAGGGCACGTAGGGAATGTGCAGGTAGCTGGCAAAGTTGACGTTACCGGTAGCCCAGGCGATCAGGGCAAAGCCCCCTGCCACCATCACGGTCGGCATGATGGCCAGGCCATCGAGACCGTCGGTCAGGTTGACTGCATTGGAGGTACCGACGATGACAAAGTAGGTCAGCACGATAAACATCAGGCCAAGCTGCGGCATCACATCCTTGAGGAAAGGCACCACCAGCTGGGTCTGCCCCTCATGGGTTGCAGTCGCATAGAGGAACACCGCCACCGCCAGCGCTACCGCGGATTGCCAGAAATACTTCCAGCGTGCGATCAGGCCGTCGGTGTTCTTGCGCACCACCTTGAGGTAGTCGTCGGCAAAGCCGATGGCGCCATAGGCACCCAGCACAAACAGCACCAGCCAGACATAGGGGTTGTCGAGGCGGCACCAGAGCAGCACAGACGTGAAAATCGCAGCAATGATCATCAGGCCACCCATGGTCGGGGTACCCCGCTTGCTGAGGTGGGACTCGGGACCGTCGTTGCGGATCACCTGACCAAACTTCAGGATCTGCAGACGGCGAATGAGGCGTGGCCCCATCCAGAGGGCAACCCCCAGTCCGGTGATGATCGACAGGATGGCGCGAAACGTCAGGTAGGAGAAGACGTTGAAGAAGGTGAAGTGCGGGGTGAGCAGTTCGGCCAGCCAGACTAGCATGTGGCTGACTCCTGACGGTCTTTGACCATCTCGACGATATCTTCCATGCGGGAGCCACGTGCCCCCTTGACCAGAATCGAAATTTCCTGATGTGTATTTATCATTTGCGCAAGCACTTCAAACAACGACGCCTTGTTATCGAAATGTCGGCCAACCGCGGCATCTGCGGTGTGGCGACTCTCTTCCCCCACTGTCAGCACGGCATCCAGACCGCGCTCGCGGGCATGACGGCCAACCCGGGCGTGTTGCTCGGCAGACTCCTCACCCAGTTCCCGCATATCACCGAACACCAGCACCTTGAAGCCGCTCATGGCGGTCAGGGCATCGATGCCCGCCAGCACGGACTCCACGCTGGCATTGTAGGTGTCATCCACCAGAGTCAGACCGCCCCAGCGCTGCACGCAGAAGCGCCCCTTGACCGGCGCCATCTGTTCCAGCCCAGCCTTGACACAGGAGAGGGATGCGCCGAGGGCCAGACAGCCCGCGGCGGCAGCCAACGCATTGGCCACGTTGTGGCGACCCGGGATCGCCAGAGTCAGGCTCAGCTCGCCTTGCGGGGTCACCATCACGAACTCGGCACAACCCTGAGTGTTGAGAACTACATCGCGAGCATGGAACGGCTGGCTCTGCTCGTCGATGGAGAAGGCGCACTGAATGCCGCGTTCCCGCCACTTCGGCCAGAATTCGTTGTCGGCATTGACGATGGCGGTGCCACCTTCGCTCAAGCCCTCAAAAATTTCACTCTTGGCGTGGAACACCCCTTCCAGCGAGCCGAAGCCCTCCAGATGGGCCGCCGCCACGTTGTTGATGATGGCGGCATCGGGTTTGGCCAATGAAGTAGTCCAGGCGATTTCGCCCGGATGGTTGGCACCCAGCTCCATCACCGCAAACTTGTGTTGCGGTTCGAGGCGCAGCAGGGTGAGCGGCACGCCCACCTCGTTGTTGAAGTTGCCAGCGGTGGCCAGCACTTCCCCTTCGTTGCGCAGGATGGCGGTTGCCATCTCCTTCACCGTGGTCTTGCCGCAGCTGCCGGTAATGGCCAGCACTTTCGGGTTGATGCGCTCGCGCACCAGTTTGCCGAGGCGACCCAGTCCCTTCAGACTGTCGGTCACCACCAGCTGGGGGATGGCCAGCGGCAGCTCACGCTCGACCAGCAGGGCAGAGGCCCCTGCCTGAACGGCCTGTTCGCAAAAATCGTGGGCATCGAAGCGCTCGCCGCGCAGAGCAACGAACAGGGCACCCGCGCCCAAAGTGCGGGTGTCGGTACTGACGACGGTGATCTCGCCGTCGTCACCAATCAGACGGGCATCGAGTACCTGCGCCAGCTCGGCAAGCCTGAGGGTCATCATTTGAATGACTCCAATAATGTGTGCAAGGCGGCCGCAACGGTTTCCCGGTCGCTGTAGTGCCGCTTGTCGGTTCCAATGATCTGATAATCCTCGTGACCCTTACCGGCCACCAGGATGATGTCCTGTTTGCTCGCCTGACCGATGGCCAGCGCAATCGCCTTGACCCGGTCGTGCTCCACCTGCACCGCAGCAGGATCGCGAAGACCCGCCACCATGTCGGCCATGATCCGGGCCGGCTCCTCGGTACGGGGATTGTCGTCGGTCAGGATCACGCGATCCGCATACTGCTCGGCCATGGCGGCCATCATGGGGCGCTTGCCGCGATCGCGGTCGCCACCACAACCGACCAGACACCAGAGCTGCCCTTTGCAGTGCACCCGCAGGGCCTGCAATGCCTTCTCCAGCGCATCCGGGGTGTGGGCGTAATCGACCACCGCCAGCGGCGTATCACCACCGCCAAAACACTCCATGCGGCCGGTCACCGGCTGCAATTGAGGCGCTGTCGCCAGCAGCTCGTTGAAGTCGTAACCGAGCACCAGCATCACGCCCATTGCGGCAAGCACATTGCTGACGTTGAAGCGCCCGAGCAAGGGGGCGGATAATACACCATTCCCCCAGCTGGAGTTAATCTGCGCGCGAAAACCTTGCTGGTGAAAATCGAGCTGCTGCGCCGTTAATTGACGGCCAGAATGGTGTTCAATCGGGCCATCCACACTGAAGGCCACCGCTGCTGGGTATTTTTCGATCCACTTGGCACCCAGCTCGTCATCACGGTTGATCACCGCATTCGACTCATCGACCAGCTGCAGCAACTGCTCTTTGGCCGCGCCATAGGCTTCCATGGTGCCGTGGTAGTCGAGGTGATCCCGGCTCAGGTTGGTGAAAACGGCAGCGGCAAACGGCAGTGCGGCAACACGATGCTGCACAAGACCATGGCTGGAGACCTCCATCGCCACCAGATCCGCCCCCTGCGCTTGCAGCGCAGCCAGATTGGCTTGCACCTGCACGGCGCTGCCGGTGGTATTTTCCGCTTCGATCAAATTGCCAAACAGGCCGTTGCCGATGGTGCCCATCACACCCGCCTTGCCACCCAGCAGGGTGCGCCAGTTGGCGACCAGCAAAGCGGTAGTGCTCTTGCCGTTGGTGCCGGTGATCCCGACCAGATCCAATTTTTGGGCTGGCTGATCGTAGAAATAGCCCGCAAGAGCAGAGAGGTGAGCGGGCAGATCCCGCATCCCGATACAGGAAACCGGAGTCGATGGTGGGATAAATTCACCATCCTCCTCAAACACAACAGCGGTCGCTCCCTGAGCCACCGCCTGTTCGATAAACCGTCTGCCATCCACCTGATGACCACGAATGGCCACGAAGAGCGAGCCGGGGCCAACCCGCCGACTATCCAGCTGGATATCGGTCAGGGTGAGCGCCGGCGCCTGGATACCGAAGGGGCGCAGTAATGCATCAAGTGCGCGGGACAAGAGAAGCCTCCGTACGGGCAAGTTTGGTGGGCACCGCTGGCGGCACCGCATCGGGACGAATATTGAAGAGCTGCAGCACCCCGCCCATGGCCTCTGCAAACGGTGGGGTCGCCACGGCGCCGCCATAATAGGCGCTGCCTTTTGGCTCGTTGATCACCACCACCATGACGAAACGGGGATCACTGGCGGGTGCGAAACCGGCAAACCAGGCCATGTAATCCTTGCCATAGCCACCGGCGACGGCGACCTTGGCGGTACCACTCTTGCCGCCAACCCGATAGCCCGGGATCTTGGCTTTTGGAATGGCGTTGTCGACCACATACTCCAGCGCCTGCAACATGGCAGCGGCGTTGTTGTGATCGATAACTTGCTCACCCTTGGGCGGCGTAGTCACCTTGACGATGGAGAGCGGCACCCGCTTGCCCTTGTTGGCCAGGGTGGCGTAGGCGGAGGCCAGCTGCAGCGGGGTGACCCGCAGACCATAACCGAACGAGAGGGTCGCTCGCTCGATATCGGACCAGCGGCGACGCTGGGGCAGCATGCCGCTGCTCTCGCCCATCAGCCCGCTGCCAGTATCCATGCCGAAACCGAACATGCTGAGGGTGTTGATCATCTCCTGCGCCGGCATCCGCAACGCGATGCGCGACATACCGATGTTGGAGGAGTAGCGCAGGATATCGTAGAGGTTGGTCGCCTTGTGGATACTGACGTCCTTGATCTGCTTGGCACCGATAAAGAGCGGACCACCGGGAATGAAATCCTTCCAGCTGGTGACACCTGCCTGCAAGGCACTGAGCAAAATCAATGGCTTGACGGTAGAGCCCGGTTCGTAGGTATCGGTCACCACCCGGTTGCGTACCCGGAAGCTCTGATACTGGCCGCGGTTGTTCGGGTTATAGGAGGGGGTGTTGACCATGGCGAGTACTTCACCGGTCTTGATATCCAGCATCACCATGGAGCCGGAGGTCGCCTTGTTCTCGTCGGTTGCCCGCTTGAGGGCACGGTAGGCCAATGCCTGCACCCGCTGATCGATACTGAGCTGCAGATCGTTGGCGTTCTTGCCCTCTTTGACGATGCCAAGCCGCTCGATGACGCGCCCCTGACGATCCTTGCGCACCCGCATTTCGCCGGGTGTCGCAGTCAACCACTCGTTGTAGCTGCGCTCGATCCCTTCAATACCGCTGCCATCGATGTTGGTCACCCCCACCAGATGAGCGCTGATCTCGCCGGTCGGATAGAAGCGGCGCGCTTCGGGGCGCAGGTAGACGCCACCCAGCTTGAGCCCCTTGATATATTCCGCCACCGCAGGAGTAACCTGACGCTGCAGATAGACGAAGCGCTTGCTGGGGTTGGCGATGCGGTGTTTGAGGGTATTGATGTCGAGCTTGAGCACGGCGGAGAGCGCCAGCCAGGCTCGCTCATTATTGATGGCACCGGATTCATGCACTGTCTTGGGATCGGCCCAGACCGCTTCGACCGGCACAGAAACCGCCAGCTGCTCGCCGTTGCGATCGGTGATCATGCCGCGCACCGCTTGGGTAGAGGTGGTACGCAGGGAACGCATGTCCCCTTCCTGACGCAGGCGATCCGGATTGATCACCTGGATCCAGGCCAGACGCAGGATCAGACCCACAAACGCGATGCCGATAAACACCGCAAGCGTGCGAAAGCGCCACGGATAGATCGATGGCGCTTTGACATTCGCTTTGGCAGCTTTGGCTGTAGCCTTGCGTTTCATGGTTGGGTAATTACCTTCTCGGTGGTCACCAGCGGACGACCCATCTGCAACTTGTCCATCGCCAGACTCGCCACCCGGGAGTGTTCAGCCAGGGTGCCCTGTTCCAACAACAGGTGGCGCCATTCGATATTGAGGCGATCCTCTTCTGCCATCAGATCGTTCTGCTTGGCCGTCAGACCACGGGTCATGTTGGTCACCAGGATCACGGCAAACGCGGTCACCAGCACGGCGACCGACAGAAAAATCTGCAGCTTGTGCCGCCAGAGATCGGCAACGATCTCCTTGGCCAGATGAACACGCACTTCGCTCATCGCTTACTCCGCCAGCCGTTCGGCAACCCGCAGCACCGAGCTGCGTGACCGGCTGTTTTCAGATACTTCATGATCAGAAGGCTTGAGTGCCTTGCCGACCGACTTCAATTTGCGACCGCCAGCCAGCTGGGCCTCGGTCAACGGAATGCCGTAAGGCACTTCCGGCCCCTTCTCGTGCTTGCGGATGAAATGCTTTACCAATCGGTCTTCCAACGAATGGAAGCTGATAACCGACAAACGGCCATTTGGTGCCAGCACCTCCAGCGCACCGTTGAGTGCGGTTTCGATCTCGTCCAGCTCGCTGTTGATATAGATGCGAATGGCCTGGAAACTGCGGGTTGCCGCATGCTTGCCCTTCTCCTTGCTCGGATTGACCCGGGCAATCATCTCCGCCAGTTGACGGGTGCGCACATAAGGCTCGGTCACCCGGTCGTGCACAATGGCACGGGCGATCTTCTTGGCAAAACGCTCCTCACCGAAGGTCTTCAGCACCCAGGCGATGTCATCCACATCGGCCTTGGCCAGCCACTCGGCGGCGCTCTGACCGGAGGTGGGGTCCATCCGCATATCGAGCGGACCATCTTTCATAAAGCTGAAGCCGCGCTCGGCATCATCCAACTGGGGTGAAGAGACCCCCAGATCCAGCAGAAAGCCATCCACCTTGCCCAGCAAACCGCGCTCATCCAGATAGGAGGCAATGCCAGAGAAGGGGCCGTGCACGATTTCGAAACGGGGATCCTGGATCTTGGCCGCTTCGGCGATCGCCTGGGGATCGCGGTCGATGGCGATCAGGCGGCCATTGGGGCCAAGGTGCTGCAGGATCAGACGAGAATGACCACCACGGCCAAAAGTACCGTCGACGTAGACACCGTCCGGCTTGATGGCCAGACCTTCAACGGCTTCGTGCAGCAGCACTGTGATGTGTTCAGCGGCTTGGGTCATTTATAAAGAGAAATCCTGTAGTCGTGGTGAGCTTGCCCAATCGTCCCCGGGCAGACCCAAGATGTCGTCATTGACCTGTTGTTGCCAGCGGGCTTCATCCCACAGCTCAAACTTGTTGAGCTGGCCCACCAGCATGATTTTCTTGTCCAGCCCCGCATGGTTGCGCAGTGGCTGACTGAGCAGCAGACGGCCATTGCCATCCAGCTCGCATTCGGTTGCATGTCCCAGCAGCAGTCGCTGCAAACGGCGCTCTTGCGGATTCATGCTGGAGAGAGTCTTGAGCTTGCGCTCGACCTCTTCCCATTCATTCAGGGGATAAAGCAGCAGACAGGGATGGGCAATATCGATGGTGCAGACCAGCTGGCCGTCGCTTTCATCGCGCAGCCAATCACGGAATTTGGTCGGAATTGCCAGCCGCCCTTTACTGTCCAGGCTGATGGCATGAGCGCCACGCAACAAATTGCAGTCCCTGAAGGTGAGTGAGCAGGCAGATTGCCCCTCTAAAAACCACTTTGATCCACTTTTCCCCACCTTGAAGTTTAAGGACGTGCAGGGGGCTTTTCAAGCAAGGAGATGGGACAGAGGGAACATATTGACGCAGCAATTGCATACCGCGGATTGAGTGGGTTGATTTTCCACAAGTTATTTGGCGTTAAACTCTGGTGATTAATTGAAATAAGTGAATGAACTGAGAACATACACAATATGTGGGTGCGAACAACCATCCTCGGTTCTATCACCATCTATCGCTGCCATCGTGCCAAATACAAAACTATTCGATTGATTTAAAACATATAATTTCATTCAAAATGACAAGGTCGAAAATATCCTGCCAACGAAGCCATATTTTCTCATGCATAAAAAAAGAGCCCCGCGATAAATCGCGGGGCTCTTCGGAATGAGGTCGGAGTCGGCCTGTAAGCCGGGTTCTGTACCGGGTTGCCCCGGGTAGCAATCATTCCTCTAGGCCAGCAATCGCTCACTGGCTCAAGCAACCTACCCGCCCCCAACGCGGGCCGCGCCAATAGGGGCCTATTTGGTCTTGCTTCGGGTGGAGTTTACCGTGCCACGAACTGTTGCCAGTCGCGCGGTGCGCTCTTACCGCACCCTTTCACCCTTACCTGATCCCTTGCGGGCCATCGGCGGTCTGCTCTCTGTTGCACTGGTCGTAGGCTCACGCCCCCCAGGCGTTACCTGGCACCCTGCCCTGTGAAGCCCGGACTTTCCTCCCCTCCGCCCGTCTGTCCCGAGGGACACAACGACGAAGCAGCGATTGCCCAGCCAACTCCGAGGCGCGGATTATAGCCTTGCGATACGCACGGGGTAAACCGGCAATTCCCGTTTACAGCCATTTATCGCGCTTTGGCCCCGTTTACAGGCTGAATGCTTGTCAGTACGGGGGATTGTGCAGGTCAGAAAACAGCCTTACGGCCGATTAACCGACTCAATAGTGCTCGAGACCGTATTTATAGAGGGCATTCTTCTTCACACCGTGGATCTCGGCGGTCAGGGCAGCCGCTTTTTTCAGTGGCAGTTCGGTCACTAGCAACCCAAGGGTACGGATCGCTTCTGCTGGCAGATCCTCTTCCTCTTTGGAGGCGCCAGCCACCACCAGCACGATCTCGCCGCGGCAGCGGTTGTCATCTTCACCAAGCCAGGCCAGCATTTCGGAGGCTGGCAGACCGTGGATCGACTCAAAGGTCTTGGTCAGCTCGCGGCACACCACCACCTGACGCTCGCCGAGAATGCGAGCAATCGCTTCCACTGTATCCTGCACACGGCGCGGAGATTCGTAAAACACCAGCGAACGGGTATCTTCGATAACGGCTTGCAGGCGATCGTCACGTCCCTTGCTCTTGGCGGGCAGGAAGCCTTCAAAGGCAAAGCGATCAGTGGGCAGACCGGCCGCGCTCAGGGCGGTAATGGCGGCACAGGGCCCAGGCAGCGGCACCACCTTGACCCCGGCTTCACGACAGCGGGTGACCAAGTGATAACCGGGGTCGCTAATAAGCGGGGTGCCGGCATCGGAGACCAGCGCAACACTCTTGCCCTCTTTGATCCGGCCGATCAGCACATCGGCTTTCTGCTGCTCGTTGTGATCGTGCAGGGCGAAGGTCGGCACCGAGATTTGGTAGTGGTTGAGCAGGATACCGGTATGACGGGTATCTTCGGCTGCCACCAGATCGACACTGCGTAAAATGTCCAATGCACGCTGGGTGATGTCCGCCAGATTGCCGATCGGAGTGGGGACTATATACAGGGTTGGGATGTCACTCATGGGATCTCCGAGTGCCCCGACAATTGTGTCGCCATATTGGCCCGTTTACACTATGGGGAACTTCAACACTGGTCGGGGAATGAACTTGAACCGGGTTACAAAGCAGCTAAGTGTATCACGACTCTTCGGCATCATACTCGCGGCAGTACTGCTCGCCGCCTGTGCGTCGGAGCCCAATCAACCGTCAGGGCCGTCAGGCATGCCCTCTGCGTTCTCCAATCTGACCAAGAATGCCCAGTGGTATCTTGAGCAGGTGGACCCCGCCAAGCCGGCCGAAGCCTTTACCTGGCAGATGCTGGCGGCACGCAGCTATCTGGCGCTGGGCCAGGCCAAACCGGCCTCGGCACTGTTCCAGCAATTGCAGAAGCAGGCCAAGGATCCCGTTCAGAAGGCGCAGTTGCAACTGCTGCAAGCCCATCTGTTGCTGGCGCAAGGCCACGCCAATCAGGCGCTGATCCTGCTGGAAGGCAAACCTGAGGTGGTGCTGGATGCCGATACCCAGAAGGATTGGTATCGCCAGCGCGTCGTGCTGCAGCTCGACATCAACAACAAGTTTGGCGCAGCCAAGTCGTTGATTGCACTGGAGCCCTACCTCAATCAGAGCGAGCAGGCGACCAACCATCAGCAGATCTGGTCGTTGCTGAAAAGCATGACCCCTTCCACCCTGCAAGCGCTGGAAGAGGCTCCGGCCCCTGATGTGACCACCGGCTGGTTGCGACTGGCGGCACTGGTCAACGAGTTTGGCGCCCAGCCGAACCTGCTGGCCCGCCAACTGGCAGGCTGGAAGCGCGACTTCCCCAACCATCCAGCCCAGAAGGATATGCCGGCAGGATTGGGCGATCTGGCTGCCACTGCCAGCACCTCGGTGCAGCAGATCGCAGTGCTGCTCCCCCTCTCCGGCAATCTGGAGCCGCAGGGCGCCGCCATCCGTAACGGTATGCTGATGTCTTATAAGGAAAATCAGGGGCAATTCACCCTGAACTTCTACGACACTCAGAGCAAGTCGACCGGCGACCTTTATAAGCAGGCGATTCAGGAAGGGGCAGACATGATCATCGGCCCGCTGCTCAAAGATCGGGTCGAGGAGCTGCTCAAGGCCAATCCGACCGTGCCGGTACTGGCGCTCAACGAGCTGGACAAGCCGGTCGTCAACGACACCACCTACTACTTCTCCCTCTCTGCCGCAGCAGATGCCGCGCAGGCAGCCCAGTACCTCTACACCCAGGGCTACCGCAAACCGCTGCTGATCGCCGCTCAGGGGCGGATCGGTTACAGCAGTATCAAGGCGTTCGAGCAGAGCTGGGCCACCCTGAGCCAGGATAAGCCGGTCGTTGCCACCTTCGGTGCCCGCAACGAAGTGCAGGGGATGGTCAAGAATGCCCTGAGCGGCCGCTCTACCGCCCGTGCTGGCGAGGTAGTGCAACTCTCTGATGCCGCACCGCGCAGCATCGATGCCGTTTATGTGGTGGCCAACAGCCTGGAAACCCGGATGATCAAGCCCTACGTGGATGTCTCGGTCAATCCGATGGGCAGCCTGCCCATCTACACCAGCTCCCGTGGCTACGACAGCGCAGCCACCGAGGTCGCCTCCGAGCTCAACGGCATGCATATCGCCGATATGCCGCTGCTGCTGGGCGGCTACGAGAAACAGCGCGAGCAGATCGCCCTGCTCTGGCCGCAGACTCAGGGTGACCTGCTGCGTCTGTTTGCCATGGGCTACGATGCCGTCAGTCTGGCTGAGAACCTGCAGCAGATGCGCAAGGTGGGCGGCATGCAGCAGGCCGGCATGAGCGGTCAGCTGAGCGTGGATGCCCAGGGCAATATCGTACGTATGCTGAGCTGGGGTACTTACCAGAACGGCAAACTGGTCGACGAGAACGCCGTTCAGCAACTGGAGGAGCCCTCCAATGAAGGAACT
The DNA here is from genome assembly GCF_041402305.1 of Aeromonas sp. S12(2024). NCBI lineage: Bacteria > Pseudomonadati > Pseudomonadota > Gammaproteobacteria > Aeromonadales > Aeromonadaceae > Aeromonas > Aeromonas sp. S12(2024). The sequence goes on along the minus strand of NZ_JBGLRB010000004.1, from coordinate 125,321 downwards.
ATGGAAACGGATGCGCCAGCAGTTGCCGAGCCTGTTCCCCTCACCAACGAGCAAAGGACAGCACTTTGAACAAGTCGCTGAACGCTGGTTGCAGGCCCGGGGCCTGCAACCGGTAGCTCGCAACTACCGCTGTCGTGGCGGTGAAATAGATCTCATCATGCACCAGGGCCAGACCCTGGTGTTTGTTGAGGTGCGCTACCGGGCCACCGGCAGCCATGGCGGGGCCGCCAGCTCGGTCACCCGCAGCAAACAGCGCAAGATCATGCTGGCAGCGCGCCACTATTTGAAGCAACATGCCATCAACGAGGCCAATCAGGCCTGCCGATTCGATGTGATTGCGTTCGAGGGCGACCAGCCAGCCTGGATCCAGAACGCATTTTAAGAGGACCCTATGACTGACCGCATCAAAGAGAACTACACCGAAAGCATCCAGACCAAGATAGCCGCCGCCGAGGCGCTGCCGGATGCCATCCATACTGCAGCCCAGATGATCACCATCTGCCTGCTCAATGGCCACAAGGTGCTGGCATGCGGTAACGGTCCTTCTGCCGCACTGGCGCAACTGTTCATCTCCGAACTGGTCAACTGCTACGAGACACAGCGCCCCTCCCTGCCCGGCATGGCCCTGACCCCGGACATGGCGACCATCAGCGCCATCGCCACCGATCACGGTTTTGAAGAGGTCTACGCCAAGCAGATCCGCGCGCTGGGCCAGCCTGGCGACATTCTGGTGGTCATCACCACCTCCGGCCACAGCCGCAGCCTGATCAAGGCCGCCGAGGCGGCCCTCTCCCGTGACATGACCATAGTGGTGCTGAGCGGGGGGGACGGGGGCGAAATGGCTGGTTTGCTCGGCCCGAACGATGTGGAGATCCGTGTTCCCTCCGCCCGTCGCCCTCGCATTCTGGAAGTGAACCTGTTGACCCTGCACTGCCTGTGTGATCTCATCGACCAGACACTTTTCCCGCAACAGGAAGATTGAAACCATGAAAAAGCACACTATCCTGCTCGGTCTGCTGGTTAGCACCCTGCTGCTGCAAGGCTGCGCAGCCCTGGTTGTTGGCGGCGCCGCAGGGACTGCCAAGGCCTCTGGCGATCGCCGAACCCTGGGCGCGCAGTGGGATGACCAGACCATCGAGCTGAAAGCGGCCAATCTGCTGGCCGACAACAAACCGCTCAGCGCAGCCAGCAAGATCAGCGTCTACAGCAACAATGGCCGCGTCCTGCTAGTCGGCCAGACACCTTCTGACGTTTACAAGATTGAGGCGGGCAAAATTGTCAGTCGCATCGAAGGGGTCCGCCACGTCTACAACGAATTGCGCATCGGCCAACCTGCCAGTTTCACCACTCGCAGCAATGACTCCTGGATCACCTCCAAGGTGAAAGCCGACATGTTCGGCACCAAGAACTTCGACAGCACCAAGGTCAAGGTGGTCACCGAGAACGGCGAGGTGTTCCTGATTGGTCTGGTGACTCGCCAGGAGGGAGAGCAGGCAGTCAACATCGCCCGCCATGTCACCGGCGTGAAGCGCGTGATCAAGGCCTTCGAATTCGCCCAGAACTAAGCTCGACCGCACATAAAAAAACGCAGCCAATCGGCTGCGTTTTTTTATTTGATCACCTTCAGGGTCGGACGACCGCTTGGACGCGGCGGTTCCGGCTCAGGCTCCACCGGCGCTTCAGCCTGCTCCAGCCAGATATCGTAACCCGGCTCGGGCGGGAACATGGTGCCCACGCCGTTCTCCCGGGCATGGATAGCCAGCACTGCCGCCATCGGGATGTAAACCTGCTGGGAGACGCCGCCAAAGCGGGCACTGAAGCTGATAGCCTCGTTATCCATGTGAAATTGCATCACGGCTCGGGGTGCGATATTCAGTACAATTTGCCCGTCCTGAGCAAACTGCATCGGCACCATCACATGGGGAATGTTGACGTTGACCACCAGATGAGGGGTCAGATCGTTGTCCAGCAACCAGTCAAAGAACGCCCGTAACAAGTACGGGCGGCTCGGTGTCATTGTCGGTTCCATGCTCATACGCCAGCACGGATCTCGCGTTCGGCTTCGGTCAGGGAAGCCTGGAAGGACTCACGCTCGAACAAACGAACCATGTAGGCCTTCAGCTCTTTGGCGCCACGACCGGTCAGGTCGATGCCAAGGCTCGGCAGACGCCACAGCAGCGGTGCCATGTAGCAATCCACCAGACCGAACTCTTCGCTCATGAAATAGGGCATTTCACCGAAGATCGGCGCGATGGCCAGCAGGTTGTCACGCAGTTCGTTGCGTGCCGCTTCAGCATCGGTACCGGCCATGATCTTGTCGGCCAATGAGTACCAGTCCAGTTCGATGCGGTGCATCATCAGACGGCTGTTACCACGGGCAACCGGGTAAACAGGCATCAGGGGCGGATGCGGGAAGCGCTCGTCCAGATACTCCATGATGATGCGCGAGGTGTAGAGTGCCAGCTCACGATCAACCAGGGTCGGTACAGAGTTGTACGGGTTCAGCTCGGCCAGCTCATCCGGCAGATTGGCTGGATCAACCTGGCAGATATCCACGCTAACACCCTTCTCCGCCAGGACAATACGCACCTGATGGCTGAACATATCGTTGGCACCGGAAAACAGCGTCATTACCGAACGCTTATTGGCAGCTACAGCCATTGAACCCTCCCGTCATTAAAAAGCAGAAACGGCAATGAAGCATCTTGGTCTTCATTGCCGTGCATTATATTACCCGGATCTGGTCGCTTAGTGAACGTCGCGCCAGAATTCCTTCTTCAACAGCACAGTGAAGATGAAGAAGATCACGATGAAACCAAGCACCCAGAAGCCCATACGTTCACGCTCCTGTTGTACCGGTTCAGCCGAGTAGACCAAGAAGTTTACCAGATCCAGTACCGTCTGATCATACTCTTCGTCATCCATTTCACCATTACCGTCAGATTTGATGCTGACAACCTGCTGGGTTTCCACTCCGTCGACCGTGTGAGTAGCGAACTCTGCACGGGGGGTTCCCTGCAACGGCTCCAGCACATGGGGCATGCCCACGGACGGGAACACGGCGTTATTCACCCCGAACGGACGGGTCTCATCCACGTAGAAGGAACGCAGATAGGTGTAGATCCAGTCTGCACCGCGCACCCGGGCAACCAGAGTCAGATCGGGGGGCGGCGCACCAAACCACTTGGCGGCATCCTTCTCTGACATGGCGCTCTTCATCAGGTCACCGACCTTTGCGCCGGTGAAAATCAGGTTCTCTTTCATCAAATCTTCGGGGATCCCGAGATCTTCTGCGACCCGGTTATAGCGCTGATACTGGGTGGAGTGGCATCCGGCGCAATAGTTCATGAAGGTGGCCGCGCCGCGTTGCAGCGATGCCTTGTCACTCAGATCGTAATTGGCTTTGTCCAGATGAACAGCTCCGCCACTTGCAAATACCAGAGATGGCAGCAGGGTCAGCACTGCAAATATTATTCTTTTCATTTAAATGTCACCCTCTCCGGCAGCGGCTTGGTGCTTTCATTCTTGCTATAGAAGAACAGCAGGACGAAGAACCCGAAATATCCCAGTGAACAGATCTGGGCAACCAGCGTCAACGTCGGCGTCGATGGCAACACCCCCAACACCCCCAGGATGATAAAGCAGACCACAAACTGGGCAATGTTCAGCTTGTGCAGCATGCTGCGATAACGCACCGAGCGCACCTTGCAGCGATCCAGCCACGGCAGCAGGAACAATACCACGATGGAGAGACCCATCATGATGACGCCAAGCAGCTTGTCAGGCACCGCCCGCAAAATGGCGTAAAACGGCGTGAAGTACCACACAGGCGCAATGTGCTCCGGGGTTTTCAGGCCGTTGGCCACTTCAAAGTTCGGCTTCTCGAGGAAGTAACCCCACATATCCGGTTTGAAGAAGATGATGGCGCAGAAGAAGAACAGGAAGCCTGCCACACCGATCATATCCTTGACGGTGAAGTAAGGGTGGAACGCCACCGCATCCAGCGGCCAGCCGTTTTCGTCCTTGTGCTTCTTGATGTCGATACCGTCCGGGTTGTTGGATCCTACTTCGTGCAGCGCCAGAATGTGCATGGCAACCAGCATCACCAGCACCAGCGGCAACGCAATGACGTGCAGCGCAAAGAAGCGGTTAAGGGTCGCACCAGAGATCACGTAGTCACCGCGGATCCACAGGGTCAGATCGTCACCGATGACCGGAATGGCGCCAAACAGCGAGATGATGACCTGAGCACCCCAGAATGACATCTGGCCCCAGGGCAACAAGTAGCCCATAAAGGCTTCCGCCATCAGCACCAGGAAGATCAGCATGCCGAAGATCCACAGCAGTTCACGAGGCTTCTGATAAGAGCCATAGATCATGCCGCGGAACATGTGCATGTAGACCACGATGAAGAATGCAGACGCACCGGTTGAGTGCATGTAACGCAGCAACCAGCCGTACTCCACATCGCGCATGATGTACTCCACGGAGGCAAACGCACCTTCCGCGGAGGGGTTGTAGTTCATGGTCAGCCAGATACCGGTGATGATCTGGTTGACCAGCACCAGCATGGCCAGCGAGCCGAAGAAGTACCAGAAGTTCAGATTCTTCGGTGCCGGATACTTGGCCATGTGGTCGTTGTACATGGCCGTGAGCGGGAATCGATAATCGATCCAGCCCATCAGTTTACTCAACATGGTCAGGCCTCCTTGCCATCGGCACCGACCTGGATGGTGGTGTCATTAATGAATTGATAGGGCGGAATGACCAGGTTCAGCGGTGCAGGCACCCCCTGGAACACACGGCCGGCCATGTCGAACTTGGAGCCATGGCACGGGCAGAAGAAGCCGGACGTAACGCCCTGCACCTGCTCGCCAAAGCTGTCAGGCAGATAGGAAGGTGAACACCCCAAGTGGGTGCAAATACCGACCGCGACAAAAATTTCGGGCTTAATCGATCTGTACCCGTTATGGGCATAGTCAGGCTGCTGCGGCTCTTCAGATGAGGGATCCCGCAGCTTGTCATCATGCGCGGCCAAGGCATCCAGCGTCTGTTTGGTGCGTTTCACCACCCAGACAGGCTTGCCTCGCCACTCGACACGGATGAGCTGACCCGGTTCCAACTTGCTGATATCGACTTCAACCGGCGCACCGGCTGCTTTGGCCTTGGCGCTCGGATTCCATGACTTTATAAACGGCACTGCGGTAAACGCAGCTCCTACCCCACCAACGGCAACCGTTGACCAGGTAAGAAATCTGCGGCGACCGGTATCAACTGGCGCATTGCTCATCCAAAAACTCTCCCATGTGGACTCCGCACATTCTTATAGTGTCCCTGTTCCCCATTTTTCCCGTGACAACAGCGGCGGAAGCTGGATTTACAATTGCCACAGAAAACAGGGGAAATTTTAAAGAAAAGATAACAACTTGACAAGAAAGAGCGATGAGCAATGAAAACAATAAAGAAACAATTTTTTGTCTTTTGTGACGCGTGGTTAGCATTGATGTCGGTAATATTACCAATAAAAAAAGCCTGGCGGTTGCCAGGCTTTTTTGACACTCGAAAGAGTGAGTACCAAAAGCGAATTAACGCTTGGAGTACTGCGGACGCTTACGAGCTTTGTGCAGACCAACTTTCTTACGCTCAACCTTACGGGCATCACGAGTAACAAAGCCAGCTTTACGCAGTTCGGAACGCAGGGTTTCGTCGTACTGCATCAGAGCACGAGTGATACCGTGGCGGATCGCACCAGCTTGACCGGAGATGCCACCACCGTTAACGGTGATGTACAGGTCCAGTTTCTCGGTCATCTCAACCAGTTCCAGCGGCTGACGAACTACCATGCGGGCAGTCGGACGGCCGAAGTACTGCTCCAGGGAGCGCTGGTTGATTACGATCTTGCCGCTACCCGCTTTGATAAATACGCGAGCAGTGGAGCTTTTGCGACGGCCGGTACCGTAGTATTGATTTTCTGCCATGTTGCCAGTTCCCGATTAGATATCCAGTACTTGAGGTTGCTGAGCAGCATGAGCATGCTCGGCGCCTGCGTAAACTTTCAGTTTACGGAACATGGCACGGCCCAGAGGACCTTTCGGCAGCATGCCTTTGACGGCTGCTTCGATTACCATTTCCGGTTTACGCTGAATCAGCTTGTCGAAGCTGATTGACTTGATACCACCCGGGAAACCGGAGTGAGCGTGGTACATTTTGTCGGTAAATTTCTTACCGGTTACGTGTACCTTCTCAGCGTTTACAACGATGATGTAATCACCGGTGTCAACGTGCGGAGTGTACTCAGCTTTGTGCTTACCACGCAGACGAGCAGCGATCTCGGTTGCGATACGACCCAGAGTTTTACCTTCTGCGTCCACAATGTACCAGTCACGTTTTACGGTTTCTGGCTTGGCAACGAAAGTTTTCATTAAGTTAAACCCAATTACCTGTTACAGACCCAATTGCTTATGGGGGCTCTCCCACAAACAACAAACGATGGCCTACCTGTACCCCTTCGAATACAAGTAAAGCTTAAAGTGTTGCTGTCTTATCGACAGCTGTAACGTGGGCCGAGCGATTATAAGTGAAGTTGCCTTAAATATCACCTGCTAATTTCACTGCCATGAAACCAGCAAATGTCGCCCGGCCCTACCTGCCGCAGATGCCCATCCGACTGGCAGGCGCGGTATTGTGACTAAGGAAGGTGCACTCTGGCAAGGTATTCGTGCGATTGCATTTCCTGAAGCCGTGAAAGACAGCGTTGGAATTCGAAATTCAGCAGCCCTTCGCCGTAGAGTTCTGCCATGGGAACAGCCGCAGACATGATGAGTTTGACGTGCCGTTCGTAGAACTCATCGACCATGGCAATGAAGCGGCGAGCCGCGTCATCCGTGCCTGTGCCCATTGGCTGCACATTGGCCAGCAGAACGGTATGGAACAGTCTGGCCAGCTCGATATAGTCGTTCTGGGAGCGGGGAGTACAGCAAAGTTGCTCAAACTCCATATAGAGCACCCCTTCCCCCATCCCGAGCGACATCAGCTGACGATGATTGACCTCGAACGTCCCCTCGCAAGCCGTGTGTCCGCCGGTTAATTGCTGAAAATAGTGGTCAAGATTGGCTTTTGCCTGCAAGTCCAGCGGGCAGTGATAAATCTCCGCTTGTTCCAGCGTACGCAGGCGATAGTCGATACCGCCATCTACGTTAAGTACCTCGCAATGACGCTCGATAAGCTCAATAGCTGGCAGAAAACGGGCTCGCTGCAGCCCGTTGCGATAAAGATCCTGCGGCGGAATATTTGAAGTGGCGACCAGCACAACACCGTGACCAAACAGCTCCTGGAACAGCGTGCCCAGCAGCATGGCGTCGGTGATGTCGGAGACAAAAAATTCGTCGAAACAGATGATGTCTGTCTCGCTGGCAAGCTTGCTGGCCACCAGCTTGAGGGGATCGGACTGCCCGCTCAGCCCCTGCAGTTCATCGTGAATGCGGTGCATGAAGCGGTGGAAATGGCTGCGCATCTTGCGCGTCCCAGGCAGGCTGTCGAAAAAAGTATCCATCAGCCAGGTCTTGCCTCGGCCCACTCCGCCCCACATATAGATACCAAGGACGCGCTCCGGCGGCTTGGGCTTTTGCAGCCAACCCAGCAGCCCTCGAGATCTGGTCGGAGTCGGGCGCCGTAGCAAATCCTGATACAGTCGCTCCAGCCTGCTAATGGCCATCCCCTGCGCGGGGTCGGCCACAAAGCCGGGGCGCAGCAGATCCTGCTGGTATTTTTGCTGCGGTGTCATCCTTGAGCACCTCTCCAAGTCCCTGAATCGAGGACAAAATGGTATCACGGCCTCAGGACGCACGGTATAGTGCCATCAAGGCATGGCGGTTATGACGACCGCATAAACCCACTCTGTTTTAGCTGTAACAAGGAGCATCTATGAGTCTGTTAACTGGGATCCTGCTGGCTGTCGCGGCCTTGATTATCGGTATCGTTCTCGGCCGTTTTTCGGTACGTAGCCGCGATGCTGGCCGTCTCGAACAGGAACTGAAGAAGGCCCACAAGGAGCTCGAGAGTTATCAGGGCCAGATCAACACCCACTTCGCCGACAGTGCCGCCCTGATGGAGCAACTGGCCGAGCAGTATCAAACCCTCTATCGCCACATGGCCGAGCAGAGCAAATTCCTGGCCAAGGCGCAGGAACCACTGTTCCGCGAATCATTGGTAGAAGAAGCCCCTGCCAATGTGGCAGAAGAGCCGGGCGTTCCGCCTCGCGACTATGCTGGCGCCTCTTCCGGACTGCTCAAGCAACCAAACTAGTTCCTCGCGGAACTAATTGGCCAGTCCCGTGGTCTGACCTTGACGATTGCAATGCAACTTTTTCTGGGAGCTGTTTTTCATATGCGTAAACCTCTTTCCATGCTCAGTGTGCTAGCCCTCAGTGTCGGTATCGCCATGTCTGCGGCCCCTGCTCAGGCTGCACTGCCTTCCCTGTTAGGTTCAAATCAGGAGATGCCAAGCCTGGCGCCTGTTCTCGAACAGGTCACCCCGGCGGTGGTCAATATCTCGGTTTCTGGCAAAAAAATTACCCGTCAGCGTCTGCCGGAACAGTTCAAGTTCTTCTTCGGCCCCAACATGCCCGATGAACAGGTGAGCGAGCAGCCGTTCCAGGCGCTCGGCTCCGGTGTCATCGTCGATGCCAAGAAGGGTTACGTGATCACCAACGCCCACGTGGTTCACGAGGCGGACGAGATCAAGGTCAACCTGAAGGATGGTCGTGAATATGCGGCCAAGAAGATTGGTGAAGACAAGCAGTCCGACATCGCCCTGCTGCAAATCAAGGCCGAGGACCTGGTACAGATCAAGTTCGCCGACTCCGACGAGCTGCGGGTAGGTGACTATGCGCTGGCCATCGGCAACCCGTTTGGTCTGGGCCAGACCGTCACCTCCGGTATTGTCAGTGCGCTGGGTCGCAGCGGCCTCAACATCGAGAATCTGGAGAACTTCATCCAGACCGATGCGGCCATCAACTCCGGTAACTCCGGCGGCGCCCTGCTCAACCTGCGTGGCGAGCTGATCGGTATCAACACCGCGATTCTGGGCCCGAACGGCGGCAACATCGGCATCGGCTTTGCCATCCCTTCCAACATGGTGCGGGATCTGACCGAGCAGATCGTCAAGTACGGTGAAGTGCGTCGCGGCCAGCTGGGGATTACCGGCACCGAGCTCACCTCCGACATCGCCAAAACCTTCGGTTACAACAAGAAGGATGGTGCCTTCGTCAATCAGGTCATGCCTGATTCGGCGGCCGACAAGGCGGGCATCAAGGCCGGCGATATCATCGTCAGCATCGATGGCAAACCGGTTCGCTCCTTCGGCGAGCTGCGTGCCAAGATCGCCACCATGGGCGCTGGCAAGCAGGTCGAACTGGGGCTGATCCGCGATGGCAAGTCACAAACTGCCAAGGTAACCCTGAAGCAGGCCGATGACAGCGAAGTACGCGCCAGCGCGCTGCATCCGGCACTGGAAGGGGCCAAGCTGAGCACCACTACCGACCCGGTCTCCGGTGTTGCGGTGGCCGACATTGATCCTCGCTCTCCGGCAGCCGCTTCTGGCCTGCAGAAGGGTGACATCATCATCGGGGTCAACCGCCTGCGCATCAACACCCTGGGCGAGCTGACCAAGGCGCTCAAGAACAAGCCTGACGTGCTGGCACTCAACATCCAGCGCGGTGACTCCTCGCTCTATCTGGTGATCCGCTAACACCCAGATTTTTCGCCACTCCCTCTATCACCCGCGGCTTTCACCGCGGGTGATTTTTATCCATCGATAGTGTTATTCTCTGCGCGCAGCCTGTACGGATGAGAATGACATGAAAATCCCCCCTTTAGTCAGTTACTTGGGCAAGTCTGTCGGTTTTGGATTGACCGTCGCGGCGCTGCTGTTGCTGCTGTTTCCCCATTTTCGCGGTGGTGCCCAACTGCCCGGCATCATCACCAATGCCCGTGAACTGAGTTTCTCCTATGCCGCCCATCGGGCAGGCCCCGCCGTCGTCAACATCTATACCCGCAGCTTTGCCCCCAATCAGGGCAATCAGGGGGAACTGCGCCCGCAAGGGCTGGGTTCTGGCGTCATCATGAATCAGCGCGGCTATGTGCTGACCAACTACCACGTCATCGCCGATGCCGACCAGATCATCGTCGCGTTGCAGGATGGCCGGGTCTTCAGTGCCGAGCTGGTCGGTACCGATCAGCTCACCGACCTCGCCGTGCTCTATATCGAGTCAGACAACCTGCCGGTGATCCCGCAGGATCCCGAGCGACTGCCAGAAGTGGGAGATGTGGTGCTCGCCATCGGCAACCCCTACAACGTCGGCCAGACCATCACTCAGGGCATTATCAGCGCGACCGGCCGTACCGGCCTCTCCAGCATGGGGCCCGACAGCAATGGCCGTCAGGATCTGCTGCAGACCGATGCCGCCATCAACGAGGGCAACTCGGGCGGCGCGCTGGTCAACGGTCGTGGCGATCTGGTGGGTATCAACACCGCCACCTATCACCTCAACGGCAATCAGGAGAGCTACGGCATCAGCTTCGCCATCCCCTACCGGCTGGCCAAACGGATCATGGATGAGCTGATCGCCAACGGCCGGGTGATCCGCGGCTACCTCGGGATCTCCAGCGTCGAGATCAACCCCATAGTCGCGCGGATGATGAACCTCGGCGACCTGCGTGGTCTGGTGGTGGAGAGTCTGGACCCCAACGGCCCGGCGGCCAAAGGCGGCCTGCAGCGAGGGGATGTGCTGCTCAAGATCAACGGAGAGGCCATCAGTGGCGTACGCAGCGCCATGGACAAGATTGTCGAGAGCCGCCCCGGCACCAAGCTGACCATCTCGGTATTCCGCTCCGGCAAGCCGCTGGAAGTGGTGGTCACCATAGAGGAAGACCTGCGCTATCAGCAGAGAACGGCCAGCTAGCGTCACTCCTTGTTATGAGAAGGGCGGGAAACCGCCCTTTTCCATATCTGCCCTCTCGGCAACGTCTCTACCGTGAGATGACTCACAGTTTCCCGCAACGCTTGCCCTGCTCCCGCCCCCCGATTTGTGCGCTACCGATCACACAAAACCGGCCCCAATGGGCACTCTTTTTGTCTTTTCAGCAACCAAACGCTCACTTCGGGGCCATTTCCTCAGGAATTTCCGCTTCGAATCGGAAAAACACTGCCTCCTCCACATCGACGCGCAGGCTTAGGGTAACGCCATACCTTCTGCCAGCCTTGGAGAGCAGACATTGCAAACAGAGACTCACGACCAGACCCTGACCCCGAACAGCCCGGAGTTGCTGCGCCAGACCGATCATATCCTCGCGCGCATTTATCCCCTGCTGGCCGAACAGGGCATCATCCCCAACGAGGTGCAACGGCAGATGCTGGCCTCCCATGTCAAAGCCATGGTGTGGCGCTCCCACAGCGGCGAGCCCCTGCCAGAAGTTGACCTCAGCCTGTTTGAAGAGATCTCCCCCCTCTCACTGCGCCTCGCCGAACAGGTCGTCAGCTGGCTGGATCAGCTTGCTTATGAGGAGGTACACCTCTTGTCCGTCCATTTTGAAGTCGCCAAAGAAAACGAACTCAGCTCGGTGCAGAACCCGTAACTCAAGGAGAAATCGATATGACAGCCATCAAACTCGTGATCGGAGACCGTCTCGGCAAGGGTCAGAAAGTGGGCGCAGGCGCGGAAGCTGCCGGAGCCAACGTGACCATCATCCCAGGCATGGCCGCTGACATGAAGCTCGGCGATGTGATGAACAAGGAGCAAGCGGATCTCGGCATCTCCTTCTGCGGCAGCGGCGGCGCCGGGGCGATCACCGCCCAGACCAAATACGGCTACAAGTGCCGCTACGGCATGCGCTCTGTTGAAGAGGGCGTCACCGCCATCAACGAAGGGTGCGTGGTGCTGGGCTTCGGTTTCATGGACAAGGAAGAGCTGGGTCAGAAGCTGGTCGAAGCCTTCGCCAAGAAGCACGGACGCGCCTGATGAAAGAGAACTTCACCACCCAGGTCATCGTCAACGGCAAGGGGACGACCCGCCAGCAGGCGTTTGCCTCCGCCCTCAGCCAGGTGCAACCCACACTGCTCAAGGACAACCAGCAGGTACTGCTGCGCATTGAGCCGGTCGATGTACAGGTGCTCAAAGCCGAGGAGTCGGTCCGGGTGGAGAAGTTCCTGTTCTTCTTCCTGCCGCGCCAGCGCTGCGAATACCGCGTCCAGCTGGAGATCAAGGTTCAGGTCACCAGTCTGGATGTCGCCAAGGTGACATTCACCCAGGTGTGATGCCTGCGCAGGCACAACCCCACAAGAAGGATACGTTGGATGTTTCTAATCATTTTTATCAAGTCACTCATCATTGGCGGCCTGGTTGGCGTCGGGGTGGGGGCCGGCGCGGCGCGGATGTTCCACGCCCCGACCGTACAGGGTATGGGAGCCTTCCGCACCCTGGGCGAACTCAACTCCTGCGAAGGGGATCCCGCTTCTCACTTCTCGTTTGGTCTGGGCTTCTTCTTCAACGCCTGGGCCTCGACCGTGGCAGCAGGCGCCTTCACCCAGGATGTGGATCACCGCATCATCCCGCACTGGGCCACGGCGGCACTGCTGTTCAAAAATCGGGATCTCGCCACCACTCTGCACGACCCGAAAAAGATGGCCATCGCCGGCGGCATCATAGGTGCCATCGTGGTCGCCTTCCTCAACAGCACGGCCGCAGCCGTCCCGGCCGCCCTGCAGGTCACTGCGGTCAAGGTGCTGGTACCGGCTGCCAACCTGCTGGTCAATACCGTCATGCCGGTGATCTTCTGGCTGGCCGCCATCGAAGCGGGCAAGAAGTCCGGTTTCTGGGCCACCATCTTCGGCGGTCTGGCACAGCTCATCATGGGCAACGCGGTACCGGGTCTGGTACTCGGCATCCTGATCGGCAAGGGCGTGGAAGAGAGCGGCTGGAACCACGTCACCAAGGTGATGATGACGGCCATCGTCCTGCTGTTCGTGCTGAGCGGCTTCTTCCGCGGCTTCGACATGAAACTGATTGAATCCTTCCATATGGGTGTCCCCCTGTGGCTGGAAAACGTCCATAACCTGCTGAGCGGCAAATAAGGGGTCACACCATGGATGAGAAACTGAAAAACAACTTCTGGTATGCCGACTGGTCCTTCCCCATCTTCGTCGGCCTGCTATCGGCCGGGGTCTTTGCCGGTACCCACATGTTCTATCTGTACGGGGTCGGTGCCTTCAACGAGGTAGCCTTCGTCGCCATGCTGAAAGCCGGAATGGACACGGGAGCCTACGGCGCGGTAGCCGCGTTCGGTGCCAGCTTCCTGTTCGCCCGCATCATCGAGGGATCCCTGGTGGGGATCCTGGATATCGGCGGCGCCATCCAGACCGGGGTCGGCCTCGGAGTGCCAGCCCTGCTGCTGGGGGCTGGCATCGTCTATCCGGTGGAGAACTTCGGCGCCTCGTTGGCAACCGGCATGGGGATTGGTCTGGCCATCGGCTACATCATCATTCTGGCGCGCAAGTTCACCATCAACCAGAGCAACTCCACTTACGGTGCTGACGTGATGATGGGGGCTGGCAACAGCTCTGGCCGCTTCCTCGGCCCCCTCATCATCCTCTCCGCCATGGGCGCCTCCATTCCCATCGGTATCGGTTCCCTGCTGGGTGCGCTGCTGTTCTACGTGTGGGGCAAGCCCATCACCGGCGGTGCCATTCTGGGAGCCATGCTGCTGGGTACCTTCTTCCCGGTCGCCCTTGTGTAAGTACCAGCCGCCCAGCGGGGCGGCTCGCCAGAGGTTCTCAGCATGTACGACATCATCATCAAAGCGGGGCGCCAGGGAGATGGCCAGCTCGTCGACATCGCCATCAGGGAGGGCAAAATCGCCGCCATCGGCTCCCTGCCGGAGATGGCAGCGGCGCAGCAGATCCTGGATCTCGCCGGCCGGGTGCATGTGAGCGCAGGCTGGATCGACGGCCACACCCACTGCTACCCCGCCTCTCCCATCTATCACGATGAGCCGGACAAGGTGGGTGTGGAGTCCGGCGTCACCACCGTCATCGACGCCGGCAGCACCGGGGCCGACGATGTGGATGACTTCCAGCAGATCGCTGCGGGTTGCAAGACCCGGGTGCATGCCCTGCTCAACATCTCCCGCATCGGCCTGCTGCGCCAGAACGAGCTGGCCGACAACCGGGACCTCGACATGGATCTCGCCTCGGCGGCCATTGCCCGCCACCCCGGCTTTATTGTCGGCATCAAGGCGCGGATGAGCGGCAGCGTGGTGGGTGAGAACGGCCTGCAGCCGCTGCGCATGGCCAAGGCACTGCAACAGGCACACGGCCAGCTGCCGCTAATGGTGCACGTGGGCAACACGCCGCCGGATCTGGACGAGATCGTCGCTCTGCTGGGGGATGGCGATCTGCTGACCCACTGCTTCAACGGCAAACCGAACCGCATCCTGACTCCGGCTGGCGAGCTGCGGGTCGCGGTGCGCGAGGCGATGAAACGGGGCCTGTTGCTCGACATCGGCCACGGCGGCGCCAGCTTCAGCTTCGAGGTGGCGGAGCTGGCTATCCGACAGGGGATCCTGCCTCGCACCATCAGCTCCGACATCTACTGCAAGAACCGCATCAAGGGGCCGGTCTACAGTCTGGCTCACGTGATGTCGAAGTTTCTCGCCATCGGCATGACGCTGGAGCAGGTGATTGCCTGCGTCACCCATCAGGCCGCCGATGCCCTGCGCCTTTCCGGCAAGGGGCGGCTCGAGGTGGGCGCCGATGCCGATCTGACCCTGTTCGAGGTCACCAGCGGCCCGACCCTGTTTATGGATACCGAAGCCCAGTCCCGCAGCGGTGACCAACAACTGCAGCCTCTCGCCGCCCTGGTCGGTGGCGAACTGGTTCTGACTCACTATGGGAAATCACACCATGCCTTCTGTTTATGAGAAATATCAGCTCAAACCGGTGATCAACGCCTCCGGGCGCATGACCATTCTCGGCGTCTCCACCCCCGAGCAGGAGGTGGTCGATGCGGTCAATTTTGGCCTGGGCCACTACTTCGAGGTCAAGGATCTGATCAACAAGACCGGCGCCTATCTGGCTGGTTTACTGGATGTGGAAGATGCGGTGGTGGTCTCCTGTGCCAGCGCCGGCATCGCCCAGTCAGTCGCCGCCATGATAGTGCGCGGCGATCCCTACCGCCTCGAGCACCTGCATGCCCATCACCATGAGGTGCCGAGTGAAATCGTGCTGCCCAAGGGGCATAACGTCAACTTCGGCGCCCCGGTCGGTACCATGGTCAATCTGGGTGGCGGCAAAGTAGTAGAAGCCGGTTACGCCAACGAGTGCTCCCCTTCCCAGCTGGCCGCTGCCATCAATGCCAACACAGCAGCCATCCTCTACATCAAATCCCACCACTGCGTGCAGAAGAGCATTCTGTCGGTGGCAGAGGCCGCCGAAGTGGCCAAGACCCACGGGCTCCCGCTCATCGTCGATGCGGCTGCCGAAGAGGATCTTCGCCTCTACTACAACCAGGGTGCGGACCTGGTCATCTACAGCGGAGCCAAGGCCATCGAAGGGCCCACCAGCGGGCTGGTACTCGGCAAGCGCCAGTACGTGGAGTGGGTCAAGCAGCAGGCCAACGGCATCGGCCGTGCCATGAAGGTGGGCAAGGAGGGGATCCTCGGCCTCACCCATGCCATCGAGCGCTACCTGGCCAAAGAGAAGGAGAACGGCGCCGCCATGGTCGCCAAGATGACCCCCTTCATCGAACGTCTCAACCAGCTGCCCGGCGTCACCGCCAAGGTGGTGTGGGACAGCGCCGGACGCGACATCGCCCGCACGGATATCGCGTTTGACCACCAGCAGATCGGCATGACCACAGTGCAGGTCGTCACCCGTCTGCAACAGGGCACGCCTGCCATCTACTGCCGCGGCTACAAGGCCAACGAGGGGCACATCGAGATCGATGTGCGCAGCGTCACCGTGCCCCAGCTCGACCAAATCCACTCTGCCATTGCCCACCTCGTTCAGGAGAATCGCTGATGTCCCTTACCCCCAACTACTACCGTGATCGGGTCTGTCTCAACGTGCTGGCCGGTTCCAAAGAGAATGCCGTCGAGGTGTACGACGCAGCCGAAGGCCACGTGCTGGTCGGTGTGCTCTCCAAAAACTACCCGGATATTCCCTCCGCAGTTGCCGATATGAAGGAGTACGCCAAGCTTATCGACAACGCACTCTCCATCGGACTGGGCGCCGGCGATCCACGCCAGTCCGCCATGGTGGCCGAGCTGGCCTGCCAACTGCAGCCCCAGCACGTCAACCAGGTGTTCACCGGTGTCGGCGCCAGCAGGGCGCTGCTCGGCCAATCACAAACGCTGGTCAACGGCCTGATCTCCCCCACCGGCATGCCGGGCATGGTGAAGATCTCCACCGGTCCACTCAGCGCCGGGCAGCCGGATGGCATCGTGCCCATCGATACCGCCATTGCCCTGCTCAAGGACATGGGCGGCAGCTCGGTCAAGTTCTTCCCCATGGGCGGGCTGGCCTGCCGCGACGAGTATCAGGCAGTAGCCGAGGCTTGTGCCCGCAACAACTTCTGGCTGGAGCCCACCGGTGGCATCGATCTGGAGAACTTCGAGGAGATAGTGCGGATTGCGCTGGACGCCGGAGTCGAGAAGGTGATCCCGCACGTCTACAGCTCCATCATCGACAGCGCGAGCGGGCACACTCGCCCCGAGGATGTGCGGACTCTGCTGGCCATAGTGAAACGACTGTTGGCCTGATGGCAGCCACGGGCGCCGGTTCAATCACTGACCGGTGCCTGGCTTGTTGATGACCCACTTGTTAACATCGACCCTTTATCTCGCAACAGGAGTCTTGCATACCCCCTATGATCAAGCTGCCACACCCCAGGCTCCATCAACTGCTGCTCCAGCTCCACGCCGAACCGCTGCCACAGGAGGAGCTGGCTCGCCGCCTCAATGTCTCCACCCGCACGGTGCGCACCGATGTGGCGACCCTCAACGAACTGATTGCCACGCACGGCGCTCACCTGATCCACCAGCGTGGCAGCGGCTACCAGCTGAAAATCTACAATCAGGGACTGTTCGAGGCTCTGCTGGCGGCCCAGGGTCAGGATAGCGGCCTGCCACGCACCAGCCGGGAGCGGGTGCTGCACCTGCAGATCCTGCTATTGACGGCAGAGCAGGGGATCAAGCTCGATGAGCTGGCTGATACCTGGTATCTGAGCCGGGCGGCACTGCAGGGGGATATGACGGAAGTCCGCGAGCAGCTCAGCCACTTCAGGCTCAGCGTTGAGAGCAAACCCCGCCTGGGGATGCGCATTCAGGGGGAGGAGACGGCGATCCGGGCCTGCCTGACCCAGCTGCTCTATCAGGAGTTGCTGCACAACAACCAGTTGCAAACCCTGCTACCCAACCTCTGCCCCAGCAAGACGATGGAGGTAGTGGGCAATCACATCCATGCCCAGCTTGCCCGACATCAGCTGCGTCTCGCTGACGAGAGCTTGCAGCAGCTCACCATCTACTGCGCCGTTGCCCTGCTGCGTCAGGCATCCGGTCACGAGTTGCGCCACTTCGCCAGCGAAGATCTGACTCTGCCGCTGCTGGCAGTATCTCGCGATATATATGCGGTATTGCCAACCTTGACGCCCCCCGTAGAGGACGAGATCGCCGGTCTCGCCATCCAGATCCAGGCGCGCCTGATTGCCGATACTCCCCAGCTCAGCCCGGCAATGGCCGCCGAGAGCGAACAGCTGGTTGAGCATCTGCTGACCTACATTCATCAACACTACCCTTACGACCTGCGAGGCGACCAACAGCTGCGGGCCGACCTGCAAACCCATATCAGCGCCATGCTGCTACGGGTCAAATACCAGATTGGCAACCACAACCCGCTGGCCGATCACATCAAGCAGTACTACCCCCTCGCCTACGACATCACGCTGGCGGCCATTTCGGAGTGGATCAAGCAGACCCCCTACCGACTGACCCACCACGAGATCGGCTATCTGGTGATCCATATCGGGGTCGGGCTGGAGCGCCATTACGATATCGGCTATACCCGCCGCCCGCAGGCGCTATTGCTTTGCGATGCGGGCAACGCCACCTTCCGGGTGCTGGAAGCACGCATCAAGCGAGAGTATCCCCAGTTGCAGCTGACCACACTTGAATCGGTGCGGGATTACGAAGGTCTAGTGCAGATCGCGCAGGACTTTGTCATCAGTACCGTCAAGGTGAACGAAAAAAACGCCCCCGTGGTACTCGTTGCCCCCTTCCCGACCCAATACCAGCTGGAGCAGCTTGGCAAGCTGGTGCTGATCGACCGCACCCGCCCCTACATGCTCGACAAATATTTCGATGCCGACCACTTCATGGTGGTCAAAGAACCCCTTACCCAGGCCGAACTGTTTGCCCGTATCTGTGATCAGCTGGAGGCGGAAGATCTGGTGGAGAGCGGCTTCAGAGCCTCACTGCAGGAGCGGGAGCGGATCGTCTCCACCATGCTGGGAGAAGGGATCGCCCTGCCCCACTCTCTCGGTCTGCTGGCGCGCCGCACTCTGGTGTACACCGTACTGGCACCGCAGGGGATCGACTGGGGCAACGGGGAAATCGCGACGCTCATCTTCGTGCTGGCCATCAGCAAAGCCGATTACGAGGAGGCGATGGGTCTCTACGACCTGTTTCTGGCACTGATGAACGAAAAAGCCAGCAGGAATCTGCTGGCTTGTCGCGATTTTGCCAGCTTCAAAGCGCTGGCGCGTACCGGTTCATAACATATAACGAGGAGTGACTACTCCTCATTGAAGCCGGAGGTGAACAGCTCCACCACGGCGGCCAGGGCCTCGACCTCTTCGGGGCCCTCAACCTGTACTTCCACCTGCCGCCCTTGCGCGGAATCCAGCATCAGCAGGCCGATGATGCTGTCAGCATCGGCCTCCACACCATCTTCATTGCGCAGCAGCACGTGAGCATCGAAACCCTGCACCAGCTCGAACAGCATCATGGCTGGTCTGGCATGAATACCCAGCTTGTTTTTCACTTCAACCGAGGCGGAAACAGTCATCGGGTCGTCCTATTGGTCCGTCAGGATTGGGGGGCACTCTTGTCTAGAGTGCGGTGGCGGATCTGCACGTTCTTGCCAAGCAAACGGAATGCACTGGCCAGCCGCTCAGCAATAAAGACCGAGCGGTGCTGACCGCCGGTGCAACCGATGCCGACCGTGAGGTAGCTGCGATTGTTGCGCTCCAGATGGGGCAACCAGGTCACCAGCATGTTCTCGATCTGCTGGGTAAACAGCATCACGTCAGCCTGCGCCGAGAGGTAGTTGGCGACCGGCTCATCCTTGCCGGTGAAGGGCTTGAGCTCGGGGATCCAGTGTGGATTGGGCAGGAAGCGAGCATCGAACACGAAGTCGGCATCCTTGGGAATGCCATACTTGAAGCCGAACGACTCGAACACCAGCACCAGCTCGTTCTCTTTCTTGCCGAGTACCCGGGTCTTGATGAGCTCGCTCAGGTCGTGAATGCTGAGGGTGGTGGTGTCGATGCGCAGGTCAGCGGTCGAGGAGATGGGCGCCAGCAGGTGGGTCTCCTCCCGAATCGCCTCATCCAGCGACAGCTTGTTGCGTGAGAGGGGGTGCAAGCGGCGGCTCTCGCCATAGCGCTTGAGCAGAGTGCCATTGTCAGCGTCGAAGAAAAAGCTGGAGAACTCAACCCGCCCTTCATTGCGCACCTGAGCCAGCAAATTTTCCAGTTTCTCCGGATCGCTCGGCAGGTTGCGCACATCGATGCTGACCGCCAGTTTGTCATACTGGCTCTCCACCGACACAATCAGCTGGGGCAGCAGATTGACCGGCAGGTTGTCCACACAGTAGTAACCCAGATCTTCCAGCACTCGCAGGGCTACCGTTTTACCGGAGCCCGAACGTCCACTTACCACGATTAACTGCATCTTGTTCCCTCACGCCAAAACGGGTGTCTCATCCTTGGCCTGCTGTCAGGCCGAGATCATGATCTGATAGAGCTCTTCGTCGCTGGTTGCCTGACGCAACTGGCGGCAAACCGCCTTGTCACCCAGCTTGGAAGCCATCAGAGAAAGGGTCTTGAGATGCTGCTTGCACTCGCTTTCCGGCACCAGCAAGGCAAACAGCAGGTCAACCGGTTGATTGTCGATGGAGTCGAAAGGAATAGGGTCGGCAAAGGTCATCAGGATCGCGGTTGGCGGGAACTCATCGTCAATGCGACCGTGGGGGATTGCAATACCGGCACCGATCCCGGTACTACCCATTTTTTCGCGGGCCAGCAAGCATTCAAACAGCGCCTGACGGGAGGTGCCAAGGCGTTCGGCGGCCAGCTCGCTGATGATTTCGAGGGCGCGTTTCTTGCTGGTACAAGGGACTGCACTCTTGGTGCAGTCCCGACTCAGTATGTGTTCAAGTTGCATGGTTATTTTTTATTTAACTTATCTTTGTGCTTGATGATCTGCCTGTCCAGCTTGTCGAGCAAGGTGTCTATCGCAGCATACATATCGGCATGTTCAGAGTTGGCAAACACTTCGCCACCGCTGACGTGCAATTTGGCTTCCGCTATCTGGTTCAGTTTTTCCACGCTAAGCACAACATGAACATTGTTGATGTGGTCGAAGTGACGCTCGAGTTTGGCAAATTTGTTATTCACATAATCACGCAGAGCTTCGGTGATCTCGACATGGTGTCCGGTCAGGTTAATTTGCATAACATCATCCTTTTGTTTGCCTAAACCAGGCGTTTGCGCTGATTGGAAGGTGGGATAAACAAGGATTCGCGATACTTAGCGATCGTGCGTCTCGCCACCATAATACCCTGTTCGGCCAGCAAATCCGCGATCTTGCTATCACTTAACGGCTTGGCAGGATTCTCTGCCGTGACCAGCTTCTTGATGAGCGCGCGAATTGCGGTCGATGAGCACTCTCCTCCTCCTTCGGTGTTCACATGGCTGGAGAAAAAAAACTTCAATTCGAAGATACCACGGGGGGTATGCATGTACTTCTGGGTCGTCACCCGGGAGATGGTCGACTCATGCATCTCCACCGCTTCGGCGATGTCATTGAGCACCATCGGCTTCATCGCCTCTTCACCATACTCGAAAAAGCCCTGTTGCTGCTCGACAATGCAACTGGCCACTTTCAGCAGGGTGTCATTGCGACTTTCCAGGCTCTTGATGAACCACTTGGCTTCCTGCAAATGGGAGCGGATAAACTGGGTGTCGGTGCTGCTGCGGGCGTTGCGGGCCATGGCGGCATAGGTCTCGTTGACCCGAATGCGGGGGGCAGAGTCGGGATTGAGCTCGACCACCCACTTGCTGCCCTTCTTGACCACGGAGACGTCGGGGATCACGTACTGGGAGTCGCTCTGGATGATGCCGTTACCGGGGCGGGGTTCCAGCAGCTGGATCAGATCCAGCACCTCCTTGAGGTCGCTCTCCTTCAGTTTGGTCTTGCGGGCAAGGGTACGGTAATCCCGGTTGCCGAGCAGCTCCATGTGCTCGAGGATCACCTCCTTGGCCTCATTGAGCCAGGGGGTCTGCGGGTCATACTGATCCAGCTGGATGAGCAAACACTCCTGCACAGAACGGGCAGCAATACCGACCGGATCGAAGTGCTGCACCCGCTTGAGTACCGCCTCGACCTCATCGAGTTCCACCTCTACGTCATCGCTGGTGACGGCAGCCTGGATATCCTCCAGCGCAACGGTCAGATAACCGGATTCGTCGATAGCATCGATGATGGCGAGCGCGATGGCGGCATCCACATCGCTAAACGGTGTGAGCCGCATCTGCCACAGCAGATAATCCTGCAGGTTTTCGGTGGTTTCACCCTGATAGACGCTATCTTCCCCATCGTGGATGGGGCCCGCACTCTGGGCGGTGCCGGCAGAGTAAACCTCGTCCCAGGTGGTATCCACCGGCAACTCGTCCGGCATCTGCTCCTGAGCCATGGCATCGCTGGAATCCAGCTGGCTGGCATCGACCGGCGCTTCCGGACTGGTCTCTTGCGCCTCGCTCTCTTCCTGCTCCAGCAGAGGGTTGTTTTCGAGCGCTTGCTGAATTTCCTGCTGAAGTTCCAGAGTGGAGAGCTGGAGCAGACGAATCGCTTGTTGTAATTGCGGCGTCATGGTCAGGGACTGACCGAGACGCAACTGTAATGTCGGCTTCATCTACGTCGGGATATCCTTATGTTCAGCGAGGCACTCGTCAAAGGAAATGAAGGCATGCCCCCTTACTATAGACTGAATTGATCGCCCAAATAGACGCGCTTGACCTGCTCATCGGCAAGGATGTCAGCCGGTGCACCTTCGGCAATCATCTTGCCGTGGCTGACGATATAGGCCTTCTCACATACGTCCAGAGTCTCTCTGACGTTGTGGTCGGTAATCAAGACGCCAAGGCCTCTATCTTTCAGATGCTGAATGATCTTCTTGATGTCTATCACAGAAATCGGGTCAACCCCTGCAAAGGGTTCATCCAGCAGAATAAAACGCGGCTCGGCCGCCAGCGCACGGGCGATCTCGACCCGACGGCGTTCACCGCCGGAGAGGCTCTGACCCAGGTTGTCGCGAATGTGGGTGATGTTGAACTCTTCCAGCAGTTGCTGAACCTTGTCCTCACGCTCCTCACGACTCAACCCCTTGCGGGTCTGCATCACCCCCATCAGGTTGTCGAACACCGACAGGCGACGGAAGATTGAGGCCTCCTGCGGCAGGTAACCGATGCCATTGCGCGCCCGCACATGCATGGGCTGCAGGCTGATGTCCTGATCGTCGATGGTGATGAGACCGGCATCGCGCTGCACCAGCCCCACGATCATGTAGAAGGAGGTGGTCTTGCCCGCCCCGTTGGGGCCGAGCAGGCCGACAATCTGGCCGGTGCCTACTTCAAGACTGACGTCACTCACCACCATGCGGCGCTTGTAGCTCTTCTGCAGGCCCACTGCTTTTAACACTGCCATGGCTTATTTTCCCTGCTTCTTCTGGTCGGCGGGCTTGTCGAAATTCTCTACCTGATCCGGCAGGAACACGGTTTTGACCCGCTGGCTCGGGCTCTTGCTCTCGGCAATCATCTTCTGTTTGACGATGTCGTAGCGGATCAGATCGCCATTGACCTGGCTATCTTCCTGCTTGAGCTGACCGTTGCCGGTGATGGTCACCAGCCGGTTCTTCAGCTCGTAGCGGATAGTGTTGCCGTGGGCATTGACCGGCTTGCCGTTATCCAGGATCTGGAAGAAGGTGGCGGGCTTGCCGTAGGCAGTCATCACCTCGGCCCCTTTCTCGCCGGAACGGGTCACTACCACCTTGTCAGCCTTGATCCGGATGGTGCCCTGATTGATGGTCACATCCTCTTCGAAGGTGATGCGGTTGTCCTGCATCTCGGCCACCTGTTTGACGGCATCGACGTAGACCTTCTCGGCAAAGTCGGACTCTTTGGCGGTCACCGCACCACACAACAACAGGGCTGCGAGGGCCAGATTAGCGTTTTTCATTGAAATAGATGGCATGGCCTTGATCCAGTAACTCAAAATATTTGCGGTCCAGATGGCCCTTGAGGCCAACCCCTTGGGTCTGGAAATCCCGACCCAGAATGTTCACTTCCCGGTTGCTGCGCACATCCTGTGTCACCAGATCCAGCTCCAGATAAGGGGTATCCAGTGTGGAGATAAAGGAGGTGGGCAGCAGACCATCCAGATGCACCTTGTCCCGCAGGATGACGTTGTCGCCGGTGTTGAGCACGCCGGTTTCGGCGGTCACCTTCCACTCGGCAGCACCCTGAGCGTCATACATGTAGACCACCGGCTTGTCGAAGGTGGCCTGCTCGAGGATTTGATAATACTCGGCGTAGGTCGACTCCAGCCGCTCGGTGCGCTTGCCGTTGATATCAAAACGGGTGGTCACCAGATCTTTGGCGACAAAATCCGGCTGATAGTTTTCGATTTTGACGGCGCTCTCAGGCACCAGCTCAACCTTGCCCAGCTGCCAGGCAACCAGTGCAACCAGAAACAGCAGGGCAAACAACAGGGTCTGTCTGCTCATACCGAGGCCTCGGGCTGATAATCGTCATGGCCCTGCGCCTGCAAAATGAGGTCACACACCTCACGCACCGCGCCCATGCCACCGCCAAGCCGGGTCACCATATCGGCACGGCTCAGCACCAGCGGATGGGCATCGGCCACCGCGATACCCAAGCCGCAGGCGGCCATCACCGGCAGATCGATGGTGTCATCGCCCATATAGGCAGCCTGCTCCGGGCTCAGCCCCAGCTTGGCCAGCAGCGCTTCGAAGTGAGGCAGCTTTTTATCAGCCCCCTGCACCACATGAGCCACACCCAGGCTTTTCATCCGATCGCTGACGATACGGGAGTTGCGCCCTGTGATGATGGCGATCTCGATCCCGGCATTGAGCAGCGCTCGCATGCCCGCACCATCGCGGGTACAGAAGGTTTTCAGCTCTTCGCCGTTGTTTCCCATGTAGATGAGGCCGTTGGAGAGCACCCCGTCCACATCGCACACCAGCAGGCGGATTTGCGCCGCCTTGTCGAACTGGCTGCGCGTCACCGGACCATAGAGGGTCGGTACGTTTTGCATCAAATTACTCCGGCTTTCAGCAGGTCGTGCATGTTGAAGGCGCCGAGCGGGCGTTTCTCTTCATCCACGACCAGTAATCCGTTGATTTTTCTCGTTTCCATCAGCTTGACGGCTTCCGCAGCCATCATCTCTGGACCTACGGTAACACAGTTGGCCGTCATCACACGGCTGATGGGGGTGTGATGGATATCGATCTGCTGGTCGAGAATGCGGCGCAGGTCGCCGTCGGTAAAGAGCCCGGCCAGCAGGCCATTGCCATCGACCACCGCCGTCATACCAAGCCCCTTGCGGCTCACTTCCAGCAGCGCCTGGCTGATGGTGGCATCTATCCCCACCCGGGGCAACAGCTCACCGCTGTGCATCAGATCGCCGACCCGCAGCAACAGACGCTTGCCAAGGGAACCGCCCGGGTGAGAGAGGGCGAAGTCATCGGCGGTAAAACCGCGCGCTTCCAGCAGAGCCACTGCCAGGGCATCGCCCATGACTAAGGTTGCCGTGGTGCTGGAAGTGGGTGCCAGACCCAGCGGGCAGGCCTCTTTCTCTACCTTGATGCACAGATGCACGTTGGCCTCTTTGGCCATGGTGGAGGCGGGATTGCCGGTCATGCAGATGAGCGGAATGCCGCGGCGCTTGAGTACCGGCAGCAGGGCCAGGATTTCGTCACTCTCGCCGGAGTTGGAGATGGCGATGATAAGGTCGCCGCTGGAGATCATCCCCAGATCACCGTGACTCGCTTCTCCCGGATGAAGGAAGAAGGCCGGTGTGCCGGTGCTGGCGAGGGTGGCGGCGATCTTGCTGCCGATATGGCCCGATTTGCCCATGCCGGTGACCACTATCTTGCCACCGCAGCGCAGCACCATTTCGCACGCCTTGTCGAAGGCGTCATTCAGATACTGATAGAGTCCATCAATGGCTTGCTTTTCTGTGTCCAGCACCGCGCGGGCACTGCGACGAAAATCGAACAGTTCAGACACTTTCTCAGGCTTTACAGACATAAAGACACAGCTCCGGGCCGAAATTAGCTGCGGGATTATAAAAAAGTCTGCCCGGATAAGCGAATCGGATGGCAAGTCCCGCTCTCAATGACGCACTTTGTTACAGAAAACTGTCGTGCAAATGGGCTTGCAGCCTGTTCAATAGTTGTTCCTTGCTGTTGCTTAGACCTAGACTACCCCATAAAATTCGCACCTCATTTACACCGGATGGACAATTGTTTGAACAATGACCTGATCACCATCTCCGACCTGACCTTCAGTCACGGAGATCGGCTGTTGTATGACGGGATCAACCTGACCATTCCTCGTGGCAAGGTGACCGCCGTCATGGGCCCGAGCGGCATCGGTAAAACCACCCTGCTGCGGCTGATCGGTGGCCAGCTCAAGCCGGAGTCCGGTCACATTCTGTTTGACGGGGAAGATATCCCCACCCTCTCCCGTTCGCGCCTCTATGAAGTGCGCAAGCGGATGAGCATGCTGTTCCAGAGCGGCGCCCTGTTTACCGGCATGACGGTCTACGACAACGTGGCCTTCCCGCTGCGAGAGCACTCCGGCCTGCCGGAGGAGCTGATCCACACCATCGTCATGATGAAGCTGCAGGCGGTGGGCTTGCGCGGCGCAGCGAAACTGATGCCCTCCGAGCTCTCCGGCGGCATGGCGCGCCGGGCGGCGCTGGCACGGGCAATTGCGCTCGATCCTGACCTCATCATGTATGACGAGCCGTTTGTCGGGCAGGACCCCATCACCATGGCGGTGCTGGTCAAGCTGATCAAGGAGCTGAACGATGCCCTCGGTATTACCTCCGTCATCGTCACCCACGATGTAAAAGAGGTGCTGAGCATCGCCGATTACGCCTACATCATTGCCAATCGCAAGGTGGTGGCGCACGGCACGCCGGATCAGCTGCGCGAGGAGCACAATCCCGAAGTCGAGCAGTTCCTCAAAGGATTGCCCGATGGTCCTGTTCCGTTTCATTTTCCGGCAGGCGATCTGCTACAGGATCTCTGATGTTGATAAGTCAAATAAGCAAGCTGGGGCGGGTCGGAGTGCGGTTTATCAGCTCCGTCGGTCGCGCCACCATCATGTTGTTCCATGCGCTGGCGGGCAAACCCGAACCGCGCAAGCACTTCCCGCTGCTTGTCCAGCAGTTGTATGTGGTGGGCGTACAGTCGGTAGCCATCATTCTGGTCTCCGGCCTGTTCATCGGCATGGTGCTCTCGCTGCAGGGTTACAACGTATTGAAGGATTTCGGCGCCGAGCAGAGTCTGGGGCCGCTGGTCTCCCTCTCCCTGCTGCGGGAGCTGGGTCCTGTGGTCACGGCGCTACTGTTTGCCGGCCGTGCCGGTTCGGCCCTGACCGCTGAAATTGGCCTGATGAAGGCCACCGAGCAGCTTTCAAGCCTCGAGATGATGGCGGTCGACCCGCTGCGCCGGGTGGTTGCCCCCCGCTTCTGGGCTGGCGTCATCAGTATGCCGCTGCTGGCCTTTATGTTCAGCCTGATCGGCATCTTCGGCGGCAAGCTGGTCGGCGTGGACTGGCTCGGCGTGGACGAAGGGGGCTTCTGGTCTGCCATGCAGGCCTCCGTCGACTGGCATGAAGACATCATGCAGGGCGCCATCAAGAGCCTGATTTTCGCCCTGGTGGTCACCTGGATTGCGCTCTTTAACGGCTATGATGCCAAGCCGACCTCGGCCGGGATCAGTCAGGCCACGACCCGAACTGTGGTCCACTCATCCCTCGCCGTGCTCGGCCTGGATTTTATACTCACTGCAGTCATGTTTGGATAAGGTAAAGATGAAGTTCAGCAAAGTAGAATTCCTGGTCGGCACCTTCATGCTGGCTGGCATCGGTGCCATTCTGGCACTGGCCCTGCAAGTGGCCGGTTTGAGCTTCAAACCGGAAGGAGAAACCTATACCCTGCGCGCGCATTTCGATAATATCGGCGGCCTGAAAGTCCGTTCGCCGGTCAAGGTCGGCGGCGTGGTGGTCGGTCGGGTCAGTGACATCGTACTGGACCCGAAAACCCAGGTGCCCGAAGTCACCCTGATGATGCAAAAGAGCGCTGGCGAGTTCGCCGATACCAGCACCCTCTCCATCCTCACTTCCGGTCTGCTCGGCGAGCAGTACATCGGTCTGGCCCCCGGCTTCAGCGATGAGGAGATGGGCACCGAGATGCTCAAGGATGGCGACCTGATTGAAGACACCAAATCCGCCATCGTGCTGGAAGATCTGATTGGCAAGTTCCTCTACAGCCAATCCTCCGACAGCAAATCAGACAGCAAGAAGGAGTAATCATGTTCAAGAAAATCGCCCTGCTGCTGGGTCTGATGACCAGCATGCTCTTTTCCCTGTCTGCTCAGGCCGCAGTCGATGCCACCGACCCCAATGCGCTGGTGGATCAGGCTGCCAAGCAGACCTTTGCCCGCCTGAAAGCCGATCAGGCCCAGGTGAAAAGCAATCCGGATCACCTGCGGGTGATCATCCGCGAAGAGCTGCTGCCCTATGTGGACAACCGCTTCGCCGCCTACAAGGTGCTTGGCAACCAGATTAAAGAGACTACCGAAGCGCAGCGCAATGCCTTCGTCGAGGTGTTCACCGAGTACATGGTGAGCTCCTACGCCGATGCGCTGGCCCATTTTGACAAGCAGACCGTCAAGGTCGAGCCGGGCAAAGCTCCCAGCGGCAACATCACCGCCGTCAACGTCAGCGTGAAAGAGGCCGGCAAGCCGGACATCTTCCTCGAGTTCAAGCTGCGCAAGAACAACAAGACCGGCGAGTGGAAAGCTTTCGACATGGTGGCAGAGGGGATCAGCCTGCTCTCCGCCAAGCAGAGCGAGCTGGGCGGCCTCATTCGCCAGAATGGCATCGATGCAGTGATCGCCCAGTTGCGCGAACACAACGCCAAGCCGCTGGTACTCAAACCATGACTCTCAGCGGTGAGCTGCAGGCGCCACAGGTCAATGACCTGTGGCAACGCCGCGCCGAATGGTGGCAGGACGACCAGCTTGAGCTCGGCGGCGTCACCACCCTCGACTCTGCCGGACTGGCCCTGCTGGTCAAATGGGCCAAAGCCGTATTAGCGCGAGGCGCCACACCGCAATTGGTGGGCGCCTCCAGTGATTTCTATACCCTGGCCAACCTCTACGGGGTGGCCGGGCTGTTTCAGTCAACCCCGCTCACAACTGAGGACGCATAATGCAAGTCTCTGAAATTGAAGCGATACTCCTTGAGGCTCTGCCATTGTCCGAAGTCCATGTCAAAGGGGACGGTAGTCACTACCAAGTGATCGCCGTCGGTGACATGTTTGACGGCATGAGCCGGGTCAAGAAGCAGCAGGCCATCTATGCCCCGCTGATGGACAAGATCGCCAGCAACGCCATTCACGCCCTCTCCATCAAAGCGTTCACCGACGCCGAGTGGAAACGCGAACGTAAATTCCTATTGCCCTCCTGATTTGGTAACGAAGTAAAAAATGGACAAATTCAAAATCGATGGTCGTTGTACTCTCAACGGCGAAGTGACCATCTCCGGCGCCAAAAACGCCGCGCTGCCGATCCTGTTCGCAACCCTGCTCTGTGATGAAGAGGTACACCTCTCCAACGTGCCGCGCCTGAAAGATGTGGGCACCACCATCAAGCTGCTGGAGATGCTGGGCGCGACCACCAAGGTCAACGGCAACGTCACAGTGCTGACCGGTGCGGTGAACAACCATGTCGCCCCCTACGAGCTGGTGAAGACCATGCGCGCCTCCATTCTGGCGCTGGGCCCGCTGGCCGCCCGTTTCGGTGCTGCTGATGTCTCCCTGCCCGGCGGCTGCGCCATCGGTGCCCGTCCGGTCAACCTGCACGTCCACGGCCTGGAGCTGATGGGTGCCAAGATCACCATCGAAGATGGTTACATCAAGGCCCGTGTCGATGGTCGCCTGAAAGGCGCCCACATCCTGATGGATATGGTCTCCGTGACCGGTACCGAAAACCTGATGATGGCTGCGACCCTGGCTGATGGCCGCACCGTGATCGAAAACGCCGCGCGCGAGCCGGAAGTGGTCGATCTGGCCAACTTCCTCAATGCTCTGGGCGCCAAGATCCAGGGCGCGGGCACCGATACCCTGACCATCGACGGTGTCGAGCGTCTGCACGGCGGCAACTACAGTGTGCAGCCTGACCGCATCGAAACCGGTACCTTCCTGGTGGGCGCAGCGGTCACCGGCGGCAAGATCACCTGCCGCAAGACCGACCCGACTCTGCTGGAAGCGGTACTGGTCAAGCTGGAAGAGGCTGGCGCCCTGATTGAGAAGGGTGAAGACTGGATCACCCTCGACATGACTGGCCGCACGCTCAAGCCGGTCACCATCAAGACTGCCCCCTACCCTGCATTCCCGACCGACATGCAGGCACAGTTCACTGTGCTGAACGCCGTCGCCAAAGGCACCGGCATGGTCACCGAGACCATCTTCGAGAACCGCTTCATGCACGTTCCCGAACTGGTACGGATGGGTGCAGACATCGAACTGCAGGGCAATGTGGCCATCTGCCGTGACACCGAGCAACTCAAGGGTGCCCAGGTGATGGCGACCGATCTGCGCGCCTCCGCCAGTCTGGTACTGGCCGGCTTCGTGGCCGAAGGCTCCACCATCGTCGACCGTATCTATCACATCGACCGTGGCTACGAAGACATCGAGCAGAAGCTGCAGGGTCTGGGTGGCCGCATCGAGCGCATCAAGGGCTGATAGCCCACTGATAGCTAGCCGATAAAAAGGCCCCCTCGCGTTGGCGAGGGGGCCTTTTTCATGGTTTCGGTTCTGTTGAAACCGGGATCAGTGACCCGCCAGCTTCATATTCTCTACCAGCACCGAGCCGGTCTTGAGACTGGAGCGCTCATCCTCGTCACGGCCCACCGCCACGATATGGCTGAACATCTCGGCCAGATTGCCGGCGATGGTGATCTCCTCGACCGGATAGGCTATTTCGCCATTCTCGACCCAGAAACCGGCGGCGCCGCGGGAGTAATCGCCATTTACGATATTGACCCCCTGTCCCATCAGCTCGGTCACCAGCAGGCCGGTGCCCATCTCTTTCAGCATGCCCTGAAAATCCTGGCCGGTATTGGAGACCTGCCAGTTGTGGATGCCACCGGCATGACCGGTGGTGGTCAAGCCCAGCTTGCGCGCAGAGTAGGAGGTAAGCAGCCAGCTCATCAGCTCGCCGTTACGGATGATATCCATGTCGCGGGTACGCACCCCTTCGCCATCGAACGGGGTACTGGCAAGCCCGCCCAGCAGGTGGGGGAACTCCTGAATGGTGAGCCACTCTGGCAGGATCTGCTTGCCCAATTTGTCGAGCAGGAAGCTCGACTTGCGATAGAGGTTGCCACCGCTGATGGCCATCACCAGATGGCCCCACAGACCGGAGGCTGTGTCAGGATGGAACAGCACAGGCGCATGACGGGTAGAGATCTTGCGGGCGCCGAGGCGGGAGACGGTACGCTCAACGGCTTCGTCGGCGATGCGCTGCGGGCTCCAGAGCCCGTCGAGGGTACGGCTGGAGGAGTAGCCGTAATCCCGTTGCATGTCGCCATCCTGCTCGCCGATCAGCACACAGCTCAGAGAGTTGCGCGACGCCGCGTAGCCTTTGACGAAGCCGTGGCTGTTGCCATAGACCTTGATGCCAAGATGGCTGGAGAAACCGGCGCCGTCGGAGTGCTTGATACGGGCATCGCGACCCAGAGCGAGTCGTTCGCACTCGATGGCCAGTTCGATGCCGCGCTGGGGATCCAGTTCGATTTGGTGGCACAGTTGTAGATCGGGGGCATCCCAGGCCAGCAGCTCGGCGTCCGCCAGACCGGCGCAATCATCGGCCGAGGTGTGGCGGGCAATCTCGATGGCCGCTTCAACGGCGGCACGAATGGCGGGTTTGCTCAGATCGGTGGTCGAGGAAGATCCCTTGCAACCATCGCGATAGACGGCGATACCGAGGGCGCCATCCTTATTGAATTCAATGCTTTCTAGTTCACAACCCCGGGTGTTCACCGACAACCCGGTCTGCTTGCTGATGGAGACTTCGGCCAGCGAGGCGCCCAGTCCTTTGGCTATCTCCAGGGCTTCGGCAACCACGGCCTCGAGATGGGCTTGATCCTGGCGGATTTGGTCTTGCTGATCCATAACTCACATCTGTATGAAAGAAGGAAAGGGGGGTAAGCATATCAGACCCCTGCGCCCAGCGGGAGAAGCTGGTAACATATCCGCCAAACGTGAATGACAGGAATCAAGAGACCGATGAGTCAATATCAAGACGACAACGAGTTCGAAGACTGGGGCCCCAGCAAGAGCCAGCTCAAGCGCGATGCCGAAGCATTGCAGAAAATGGGGGAAGAGATCGTCTCCCTCAGCCACAGCGAGCTGGAAAAAATCCCGTTGGATGAAGAGCTTGCAGAAGCTGTCGAGCTGGGTCGCAAACTCAAGCCGAAGAAGGATGAGTCCTTCCGTCGCCATCTGCAGTTCATCGGCCGCCTGATGCGCAGCCGCGATATCGAGCCGATTGCCGAAGCACTCTCTATCATCAAGAACCGTCACTCCACCGTGAATGCGCGCCTGCATCGCCTGGAGCAGTGGCGCGAGCGGCTGATCAGCGAGGGAGACAGCGCCCTCAACGAGCTGATGTCCCAGTTCCACGAACTGGATCGCCAGAAGCTGCGCCAGCTGATCCGCAGCGCCAACAAGGAACGGGAGCTGAACAAGCCGCCGGTCGCCTATCGCGAGATGTACCAGTATCTGCGCGGCGAGATTGAAGACCTGCTGTGATCCCCGAAAAACGCCTCCCCTCGGGGAGGCGTGCTTCTATTGATGCCTTTTCCTCTCCCCATACCCCGCCCCCCTGCGCGTTTAATATATCCACCATTTTGCTACCCCAGCCATAACGGCCCATCTCAACAACCCCGTTAAATCGCCGCTTCAGAGCAGACCAAAACAGACGCGTTAACAATTTGGTATCATTTTGTTTGACATATTGAACGGCCTTGGCAGACTGAAGAGAGGATCCAGGCTGTCGTTGCCGAGGCTGACCGACGATTCTGCCCCCCGGGCCGACACGGGATCCCTTGACCATGCCTTGAGGCATGCCCTTGCCCTGCCGGTTTGCAAGGGCCTGCCCAAGGCGCAGGATGAGACTTCAACGCCAAGGATAATCAAGGTGCCCTATGCCAAATCCCCAGCCTCCCGCTCCCCGTAAACCTGTCGTGCTGATGACCATGGGAGCCCAGCCCCGCAACGGCCACGCCTATCAGGTGATGACCCACAAATACATCATACCGCTGGTGGAAATAAGCGGCTGCGTCCCGCTGCTGGTGCCCACCTGCTGCGGCACCGCTGATCTGGAGCAGTATCTGGATCTGGCTGACGGCATCTATCTGAGCGGCGCCGGCTCCAACATCGATCCAGCCCTCTACGGTCAGGAGAACCTCACGCCGGAGAAACAGCAGGACAGGGATCGCGACCTGTTCGATCTGCCCCTCATCAAGGGGGCGCTCGCCCGTGGCTTGCCGATCCTCGGTATCTGCCGCGGTATGCAGGAGATCAACGTGGCGCTGGGGGGAGACATCCATCAGAAGGTCTATAACGAGCCGGGTTATGACGATCACCGGGAGGATGCCGACGATCCGGTCGACGAGCAGTATGGGCCGAGCCATCAGATCAAACTGCTGCCCGGAAGCTGGTTTGCCGAACTGATGGGGGAAGAACAGATTCCGGTCAACTCCCTGCATGGGCAGGGCATCAACCGGTTGGGGAAGGGTCTGGAGCCGTTGGCCCACGCCGAAGATGGGCTGATCGAGGCACTTCATGCTCCCACACTGTCACCCTTTTTGCTGGCAGTGCAGTGGCATCCGGAGTGGAAAGCCAATGAAAACCCCCACTCCATCAAGATCTTTCAAGCCTTTGGCGATGCCTGCCGCCAACGCAGTGCATTGATGGCGGCTAGTTAATCCCTCATCGATTCAGTCGCCAAACCCGCGCGCCTTGAGCTTGGGCAGTCCGCCCCGCTCGGGGCGCAGGGTACGGCAGATATCCATCCCCTTGAGCCCGCGCTGGATATGGTCAGGCGAATGGCCAAACACCATGCCGTTGCTGCGGTAGAGGTTGTTGTCATCCAGTTCGAACTTCTCGCCGCCAATCAGCAACTGCTCGCGGCCATTGACCGTGTCACCCCGCTTGATGGGCACCTTCATATCACTCAGCACCTCGCCGGTGGCACACCCCTCACGCCAGCGCGCCTCGCTGGAGAAGGGGGTAATGGCTATTTCACGCCAGGAGCCATCCCGGAATTCGACCCGATACTTCTCGGCCAGCAGGTCGCAGCCCGCCAATGGCAACAGGGCCATCAAACAGATGATTTTCTTTGAAAATTTCACTCAATCGCACTCCTTTGCCCGGTTCTGCACAGGATAAATAAATTGCCGCCCCAACGCACCATTTCCCCGCGCCGCAGCAGCTATGCTGGAAATAAAACCACAATAAGGTGCTGCTATGGCTGGCGAAAACCTCACCGCGCTACCGACGCTGATCTGGATTGGCGAACACCCGTTCTGGACCCTGCTCACCCTCTCCCTGATGCTGATCCACTTCTGGCGCCGTCCGGGACAGCGACGGGAGCTGCTCTCCGAGCTCAGTTTCGTGATGATAAGCGCGGTGGTGATCATGCTGATCCAGCTGGAAGGGGGCTGGTTCAAACTGCCGCTGCCCCATCAATTGCTGATCGAGATCTCCACCCTGCTGGCTGGCCTGATACTGGTCAAGATATGGGGGATCCTGCTGTTCGAATTCCTGCTCCCCCTCTGCCATGTGCGGATCCCGCGGATCATCGCCGATATCGTCATCACCATCGGCTATATCGGCTGGGGTCTGTTTCGCCTCTACGCCTCCGGCATGGCGCTCGGGGAGATAGTCACCACCTCGGCGGTGATCACCGCGGTCATCGCCTTCGCCATGCAGGACACCCTTGGCAACCTGCTGGCCGGGGTCTCCATTCAGCTCGACAACTCCATCGCCATCGGTGACTGGCTGCAAGTGGATACCACCCAGGGCCGGGTGGTGGAGATCAACTGGCGTGCTACCACCATCGAGACCCGCAACTGGGAGACTGTCGTCATCCCCAACAGCCACCTGCTCAAACAGCGCTTCACCGTGCTCGGGCGCCGCCGTGGCGAACCCTTGCAGTGGCGGCGCTGGGTCTGGTTCGATCTGACCCTGGATACCCTGCCGACCCAGATCATCGCGCTGATCGAGAAATCCCTGCGGGAGACCAAGCTCCCCTGCGTCGCCAAGCATCCACAACCGGACTGCCTGCTGATGAACGTCGAAGGGGGCATCGCCCGCTATGCGGTGCGCTACTGGCTCACTGACCTGGCTCGCGACGATCCGACCGACTCCATGGTGCGCAGCCTGATCGATGCCGCCCTGCGCCGCAACGATCGCCGCCTCACCCCGCCGATCTTCAACGTTTTTATGGCCAAGGAGAAGCAGCATCTGGATGCCCGCCACAAGCGCCACACCGCCGAACGAACCGATACCCTGCGCAAGCTGCCGCTGTTTGCCATGTTGCAGGAGAACGAGCTGCTCCAGCTGGCCGATCAGGTGAAGTTCGCCCCCTTCGTCAGCGGCGACATCATGCTGGAGCAGGGAGATGTCTCCAGCTGGCTGTTCGTGCTGGTCAAAGGGGAAGCCGAGATGGTGGTCAATGTCGAAGGGCGAGAGCTGAAACTCGGTACGCTCAACGCGGGAGACTTTTTTGGCGAACTGAGCCTGCTCACCGGCGAGCCCAGCTCCTTCACGGTACGGGCGGTGGCCACCGTCGAAACCTATCGCATCAATCAGGCAATGTTTCAGGAGCTGGTGATGCAGCGCGAGGCGCTGGTCGAGCCCCTCTACCGGGTGCTGAGCGACCGCCAGCAGGAGCAGCAGGCGCTGCTGGAGCGGGAAGCGGAAGCCATGAAACAGCCACCACAACAGCTTGATCTGCTTGATAAACTGATGAAGCTGTTCGGCGGAAGATGACGTAGCATGGCATCGTATTGAGGACGTGAAGAGAGAACCGCAGCCATGTTACTGACAACCCTGGCCCTTGCCGCCAGCCTGCAATTTGATTGTCCCGCCACCATCGAGACTCGCCAGAAGCTGCTGACCCCGCAGCAGGGCTGGCAGGCGTTCACCCGCAATGACGATGGCAAACCGGACGAAACCCTCAGCCATCGGCTCGATAATCTGGCCCTGTTCGACGGAGATCCTGCCGAACTGGCCCAGCTAAAACCGGATAATGGCGACAGCGACGAGATCCACTACTGGAGCCAGCTCGATAGCAGCCTGCGCCCGCTCTATCTGGTCTGCCGCTATCAGAACAGCGCCATCACCCTGCAGCAGGCGCTGCCCGCCGGCATCAGTTACTGCCGCGTCAACCAGCGCGACCGCTACACCCTGCTCGGGTTGGTTTGCCGCAAATAGCGGGCGTAACCCCTTGCCATATATCGCTATTCGCTGACAGCCATTACCGCCTGAGCCGAGCCTCCCGCCAGCGCCATCAGAGCAGCAGTTCGGCCAGCTCCTCCAGTGCCGTCAGCTCCACGTCCGGCAACAGTTGCAGCTGTTGCCACGGTTGTTGCCGCTCGTTGAGCCAGGCGGCGCGAAAGCCGTGCAAGCGGGCACCCAGCACATCGGTCTCGGGATGATCCCCAACATGGAGGATCCGCTCCGCAGGCAGCTTGAGGGCACTACGGGTTTGCTCAAACATATCCGGGGCAGGCTTCATTCTGGCATTCATCCCCGCCTTGCAGACCAGCGTGAAGTAGCGATCCAGCCCTGCCTGCGCCAGATCCAGATTACCGTTGGTGATGACCACCAGCGGGTAGCGTTCGGCCAGTCTGGCCAGCAGCTGATGAGTGGACTCGCTCACCTCGATCTTCGAGCGCTCTGCCAGAAACGCAGCAAACACCTGCTCCGCCTCGCGGCTGGCCTGCTGGTCAGCCATCCCCCCCGCCACCATAGCGGCGCGGATGGTCTGCTGGCGCGCCAGGCTGACATCGTGGCGCAGCTCGGGCCTGGCCAGCAACACGGTGCGTTTTAACTCCAGCCAGCGCGGCTTGTCGAGCATGGCGGTGGCCAGATATTCGCTGCGCAGATGGCTCAGCATCCACTGCTCGGCGCGCACGATGGCGGGGCCGTTGTCATAGAGGGTGTCATCGAGGTCAAACGAGATGGCAGCAACCGGCTGCCAGCGGCGATAGAAGTGCATGGACTCTCCTCTGCAACGGGGCTCAGGGCCCGTTATTCATCGTCCTGCGCATCCGGGTCACGCTTGGCCCTGGGGTGGGCGCTGTCGTAAACCTTGGCCAGATGCTGGAAGTCGAGGTGGGTATAGATCTGGGTGGTAGAGAGGTCGGCATGTCCCAACAGCTCCTGCACCGCCCGCAGATCGCCGGAGGACTCCAGCATATGGGTGGCGAAGCTGTGGCGCAGCTTGTGGGGATGAACGTGGGCGTTGAGCGCCTGCTTGTTGCCCCAGCCATCGAGGCGGGCCTGCACCGAGCGGGCCGACAGCCGCTGCTTGCGGCTGGAGACAAACAGCGCCTCGCTCTCGTCCCCGGCCAGCAACGGCCGCACCTTGAGCCACTTCTGCAGCCACTCGACCGCCATCCGGCCGATGGGCAGCACCCGCTCCCGCGAGCCCTTGCCGGTCACCTTGAGCTGGCGGTCGTCGAGCTTCAGGTCCACCAGATTGATCCCCACCAGCTCGGCCAGACGCAGCCCTGAAGAGTACATCAGCTCCATGATGGCGCGATCCCGCACCGCCAGCGGATCCTGCTCGTCGGTGATGTTGAGCAGCTGGTGCATCTCGTCCACATCGAGGTTTTTCGGCAGCGGCCGCCCCTGTTTGGGGGTGACGATGCCGCGGGCCGGATTGGCGGTCAGCCGCCCCTGCCGCACCTGCCAGTCGCAAAAGCTGCGCAGGGCCGAGACCTTGGTGGAAAGGGAACGAGGAGCAAGTCCCCCCTTGTGCATCCGGGTCACCAGAGTGCGCACCTGACTCGCCTCGAGCCGACCCCAGTCAGTGAGCCCCAGGGCCACCAGCTCGGCGGTCATCGCCTCCAGATGGGCTTGATAGTTATTGCGGGTATGAGGGCTGAGCTGACGCTCGACCCTCAGGTATTCGATAAAGGCCGCCAGCTCGTCCGCCAGTGCCGCAGGCAGTGGCGGTGCGACGACGGGAGCTTTGGCTGGCGCCCTGGCCGGTGTTCTAGCCATGAGTCAACTCGGGCAAACGCAGTTGCAGCAGGCGCCCCAGTTGGCCCAGCAGCAGGGTGTCGTTGTGGGGAGTAAAGTGGCCGGGATCCGAGCTGGCGAAGGCCAGCACACCGAGATCGCCGAGCCGCATCAGGGCCACCGAGTTGACCAGCACATCATGGCCAAACAGCGCCTGCTTCTCGCTCTGGCTCAGGCGGCCAAAGTAGTAATCCTGCCCCGGCAGACGTTGACCCAGCAGGGATTCGAGCTGCTTGCCCTGCGCCAGAAAACGCTGCTCTGGCCCGCTCAGGGTAAACTTCTTGGGATTGAGCCAGAGCCGCAGCCCGGTCAGGCGCAGCCGCTGGACAAAGGCCTTGCCCATCACGGCACTCACCTCGAACAGGGTCTGGCAGCCGTACAGCTCGCCGTAGAGATCGGCATAGACCCGGAAGATCCGCTCGTTCTCGCTGGCGATCCCCATCAATTCGGTGATCTCCTGCTCCAGCTGTTCGATCCGCTCGCGCTGACGCTCCAGCTGGCGCTCGACCAGCGAGACCGACCCTTTGCGTTCATGGGGAATGCGGATCCGGTCCAGCACGGCGGCATGGCGTTGGAAAAACTCGGGATAACGGGCCAGGTACTCCAGCACAGTGGCTTCATCCACCGATTGCTCCTGCCGTTTGAGTTCGCTCATAAATTGGTTGATCCATCAGAGAAATGGGGCTTGCTGCCCCGACATCATGGGCAAAGGAGGCCAGCGCCCCCCGTACCTGAACCTTTATCGGCTAAACCTCTATCTGGCCGTCAAACACATGCTCGGCGGGACCTGTCATATAGACCGGCTGGCCCGGCCCCTTCCAGGCGATTGTCAGCTTGCCGCCCGGCAGACTGACGGTGACCCGCTCCTTGAGCTTGCCCTGACTGATGCCAATTACTGCCGCCGCACAGGCACCGGTGCCGCAGGCCAGGGTCTCGCCACAGCCCCGCTCGAATACACGCAGTTTGATCTCGGTGGCGTTGACCATCTCCATGAAACCGACATTGACCCGCTCGGGAAAACGCTCGTGGCGCTCCATGATGGCACCCAGCGTTTCGACCGGCGCATCGGCGACCGAAGGCACCTCGATGACGCAGTGGGGATTGCCCATGGAGACCACGCCACACATCACGGTATGCTCCTGCGCCCGCAACAGATAGGTTTTCTCTGCCTTCTGGGCCCGGAACGGGATCTTGCCCGGCTCAAACTGGGGAACACCCATGTTGACCGTGACCTGATTCTCCCCCTCCAGCTGCAACACGATGCGACCCCGGGCGGTACTGACCGCGATGCGATCCCGGTTGATCAGCCCCTTGAGACGCACGAAACGGGCAAAACAGCGGGCACCGTTGCCACACTGCTCCACCTCGCTGCCATCGGCATTGAAAATGCGATAGTGAAAGTCGAGTTCAGGGTCATAGGGCGGCTCCACCAGCAGCAGCTGGTCAAAGCCGATCCCGAAGTGGCGATCTGCCAGCTTCTTGATGACGTCATTGCTGAAAAATACCTTCTGGGTGACGCCATCCACCACCATGAAGTCGTTGCCCAAGCCATGCATCTTGGAAAAATCTATCAACATCGTGCATTCCTGTGCTGTTAGGGCTGTAAAAACTCACCGTCAACCGTTATGAAATCATTGTCCCAGCCTGCGCCATCAGGGCAGCAGGTGCTCACCGCGCCAGAGATCGGCCAACTGCTCACGCTCGCGGATCAGGTGCGCCTCGGCACCATCCACCAGCACTTCGGCTGCGCGCGGACGGGTGTTGTAGTTGGATGACATGGTAAAGCCGTAGGCACCGGCCGAACGCACTGCCAGCAGGGAGCCCTCGGCAATGGCCAGGGTACGCTCCTTGCCGAGGAAGTCGCCGGTCTCGCACACCGGGCCCACCACGTCATAGAGCGCGGGAGCATGGCCGGCACGACTATCCACTTCGATGATGTTCATCCAGGCGCCGTAGAGCGAGGGACGCAGCATGTCGTTCATGCCGGCATCGATCAGCGCGAAGTTGCGGGTTTCGCCCGGTTTCAGGTACTCGACCCGGGTCAGCAGCACGCCGGCATTGGCGACGATGGCACGGCCCGGCTCGAACAGCAGGGTCAGATCCCGGCCCGCCAGCTTCTGCTTCAGCGCTTCGGCATACTCGGTCGGATGGGGTGGCTGCTCGGAACCATAGTTGACCCCAAGGCCGCCGCCCACGTCCAGATGATGGATATGAATGCCTTCCGCTGCCAGACCGTCGATCAGCCGCAGCAGCTTGTCAGCCGCTTCCATAAAGGGATTCAATTCAGTGAGTTGCGAGCCTATATGGCAATCCACCCCGACGATCTCGATGTTCACCATCGCGGCCGCCTTGCGATAGATGGCTGGCGCCTGCTCGATGGGAATGCCGAACTTGTTCTGCTTGAGGCCGGTGGAGATATAGGGGTGGGTACCGGCATCGATATCCGGATTGACCCGCACCGAGACGCGAGCTTTCTTGCCCATGCTGCCCGCCACCCGATTGAGGCGCTCCAGCTCGGCTTCCGACTCCAGATTGAAGCAGAGGATCTCTTTATCCAGCGCCAGGCGCATCTCCGCTTCGCTCTTTGCTACACCGGAGAAGACCACCTTGGCCGGATCACCGCCCGCCGCCAGTACCCGCGACAGCTCGCCACCGGAGACGATGTCAAACCCCGAGCCCAGACGGGCCAGCAGGTTGAGCAGCGCCAG
This sequence comes from Aeromonas sp. S12(2024), assembly GCF_041402305.1. Taxonomy (NCBI): domain Bacteria; kingdom Pseudomonadati; phylum Pseudomonadota; class Gammaproteobacteria; order Aeromonadales; family Aeromonadaceae; genus Aeromonas; species Aeromonas sp. S12(2024). Next base: position 84,652 of record NZ_JBGLRB010000004.1, on the reverse strand, counting down.
GTTCGAGTTGGCCTTCACCGCATAGCAGATCAGATGGGGAATATCGCCAGCGGCCTTGTCGAAGGCGTGCCAGTGGCGCTCGAGGGTCGCACGGGAGTAGACGTAAAGCGGGGTACCGTACTGCTCGGCAAGCTGTTGCAGCGAGGTTTGCTCGGCCTGAAGCTGGCCGTCGGCGTCGTAGTTAAAGTGATCCAAGGGGGCGGTTCCTTCCTAGAATGGGTGCGGCATTAGTGCGGCGCGGCCTCGGTGGCAGCCTGAGTGGTCGCAGGCGGTGCTGCTTGCGGTGTACTCTGGCTCTGTGGCTGCTCGGGGGGCGGCATATAGAGAGGCCCCTTCAGACCGCACGCGGCCAACCCGAGGGACAGAAGAGTAGCAAGCAGACACTTGGTGAACTGGGTGATCATAATGGTTCGCTGCGAAAAAATTTTTGGCCCTCTATAATCGCACTCACATTGTTAAAAGCAACAGGATAAACCGATGAAGGATCACGAGTATCACGCCCTGACCGACGCCTTTTTCCAATATGTGGAAGACACGCTCGACGAGGGGTATCCGGATATCGACTGCGAACGCAACGGCGGCGTATTGACCCTCTCTTTCGAGAACAAGACCAAGGTCATCATCAACAAGCAGGAGCCACTGCACCAGATTTGGGTCGCCACCCGCGAGAACGGCTTCCACTTCGAACTGCAGGGTGACACCTGGATCGACAACCGCTTCGGCCACGAGCTCAAGGCGCTGCTGAGCCAATCCTGCACCGCCCAGGCGGGCGAAGAGGTGGTGTTCCCATGATCGACCTGCACCCGCAGGGCGCCCGTCATGCGGTGATCTGGCTGCATGGGCTGGGTGATTCCGGCGCCGGTCTCGCCCCGCTGGTGGACGCGCTGGATCTGCCCGCCGAGCTACCGGTGCGTCACCTGCTGCCGGATGCCCCCGAGCGCCCCATCACCATCAACATGGGCTACAAGATGCGCGGCTGGTACGACATCAGGAGCTTCGAGGATCCCGCCGAGCGGGCCGTGGAGTCCCATGTCCGTGAATCAGCCGACCAGATTGCCGCATTGCTCGATCAGCTGGTGGCCGACGGGTTTGCCCCCGAGCATATCGTGCTGGCAGGTTTCTCTCAGGGCGGGGTGATTGCCTCCTTCACCGCGCTGCGCTATCAGGCAACGCTGGCGGGCCTGCTCTGCATGTCCACCTATCTGGCCGCCCCCGACAAGCTGCTCGGCGAGATGAGCGAGGCTGCTCGCGCCCTGCCCATCTGCTACATGCACGGCATCTATGACGATGTGGTGAGCCTGTCGCTGGGTTGGGATGCCAAGAACCGGCTGGAAAGCGCCGGACTCCCCCCCGAGTGGCACGAGTACCCGATGCGTCACGAGATCTGCCGCCCGCAGCTGGGCGACATTCGCAGCTGGCTGCTGGCCCGCCTCGGCGCCTGAGCCCTTCCGGCAAAGCAAACGGCCTGCATCTGCAGGCCGTTTTTTATGGCGATTCCAACTGGCGGGTCAGCCCACTTCCCGGGTGGGCGACACCTGTTCGCGCAGAGTGCCCTGACTGCGATAGGGGATCACATCCAGCTCGCCATTCACCTGTACTATCTCGTAGTACTGGGGCAGGTTGAAGTTGATGAACTGCCCATCATCGCTGAACCGCTCGTGATTGGAGGTGTAGAAGCGGTTGACCCCCGCCACCAGCTCATCCTTGTTTCCAGCAAAGTGCTGGTAGATCTCCACCCGGTTCGCCTCATCGAGGATATAGATGTTGGTGCCCGCATCCCGGGTATCGAAGAAGAACTGCACCAATCCTTCGCTGGCGTAGGCATCGACGATGCTCGGCAGATGCTGGCTGTGGGTCTTGTCGAGCCGCAGCGGCAGGTGATCCAGCTTGTTGTGGGAGATGTGACGGTAAAAATCGATGGCGTTTTCCAGCTTCTTCACCGACACCCCGCGCCGCTCGAAGAAGATGCCGTACTTCTCGCGGCCAAGGGCCATGGTCTTGACCAGCTGCTGTTTGTCGCGGGCCAGGCGCAGGTCGATACACTCCGCCACCAGGGTCTGGAAGCGGGAGCGCACCAGAGAACGGAAGTGCTGGCTGTAGCAGAACACCTCGATCATCTCGGGGGCGGCAGCATCCTGATGCATCTTGCCGAGGATGGTGGTGAGGGCATCGACCACGGCTTCATCCCCCTGGAAGTGCAGGGTGCGGATCTCGCTCCAGGAGTTGCGGTAGACCAGATCCACAGATCCCACCAGACACTCCTGATTGCGGCCGAACGAGAAGACATCCACGGTATTGGCGTCAAATTCGATTACCTGACCGACCCAGTGACTGGTCGGATCCATCTCCAGATTGAGGAAGATGGAGAGCTGACGGATCTCGCACGGCCGACTGAGGGCCAGGTTGGTGGCCAGCGGGTACTTCTCGGGGAAGCAGCCGGAGAGATCGCGGCAGAACTGGTGCAGATTGTCGATGTGCAGATCCGAGCCCTGATTGAACAGGTGCACCCGCGACTGGGGCGTCAGCAGATCGTTGAAGTAGGCCCAGGAGACCAGCTTGCTGATGTAGCCGTTGAACTCCAGCGGCGCGCGGCCAATGATGTCCACCGGCTCCAGCGAATGTTTGTAGAGATACCAGCCGGCGCGGTTGAGGCGACCATGCGGCACCTGCACGAAGCTGAGATCCGGCTCGCTCAGATCTGGCGCTATCTTGAGGTTCACCCGCTGCACCTTGCCCGGCAGGCTCTCGAACGCGGCGTAGAGTTTGCGCGACAGAATGCCGATATCTTCCGGGTTGATCGACTCGCTGATGTTGTTGCGGCGGGCGAACTGGATCAGGTTGCGGTAGCTCTGCATCAGGGCTTCCAGCAGCTCGGCGTGAGCGATCTTCACCTCTTCGATCTTCCACTCATGGCGATGATCGAGTTGATAAAGTTTGTCCTGACTCCAGCCCCAGTAGGAGACCAGCTGGCTCATCTGCTCGCGACGCCATTCGGGGTAGTGATCATCCTTGGGATGGCTGAGACCGTCGCACACCTTGAGGTAGAAGCAGCGGCGCACCAGATCGAGCCGCGCCATGTCGCCGATGGACTTGAGGTAGTTGGTCACCTTGTCCAGCATCAGACAGTAGTTGTCGAGCCGGTAGTGCATCCCCTCGTTGTGCTGGAACCAGTCGCGACCAATCATCGACAGCAGGCGGGTGTTGGGATACTCGTGGGAGTAGGCCTCCATCAGCACCGACTTGAGCACCGCCTTGTAGGGGGAGTCGATCCCCTTGTAGAGCTGCCACAGGGCGGAGCCGAAATACTCTTCGGCCGGAATACGGTCAAAACTGCCGAGATCGAGCCAGTCGTCCTGATTGAGCTTGCCACTCTCGAACAGCTCGTTCACATACGCATCGTAGTGATCATCACACTCGGTGGGCACCAGATACCAGATCAAGCGTTTGCCCGCGATACGCATGGCACTGCGGTAGAACTCGTCGAGCAGCAGCAGGTGCTGGGCACTGCCGCAGCTCTCCCCCTGCATCTGGGCATCGTTGGTCTGGCGGAACTTGTCTTCCGGAATAAGGAAGAAGTTGAGATCGACCCCGCGCTGTTCGGCCCACTTGGAGAGTTGCTGGCATTTCAGCTCCAGCAGATCGAGCCGCTCCTGCGACAAACCGGCCACGTGGCAGACCCAGATATCGAGATCGGAGTGACAGCATTGACCGATGGAGGAGGTGCTGCCCATGGAGTAGAGCCCCTGAATGGCTCGATCATGGGTGGCCAGACCACTCTGGCAGTTGGCGTTGCGACAGAGGTCATCGATAAAGGCTTGCTGCTCGGCGGTGGCGCTGAAGCTCCAGATGCCATGAGGGACATCACCGGAGACATAACCGGGCAGCAGGGGATGATTGAAGTGCAGCATGACAGGCAGCAGTTGGAATACCTGCTGCCCATAGCGACTCATGAGGCCTAACGCCCGTTGCGTCTTGAGACGGGTAATGTCGTCATAACGCGCAACCAGCGTATCGATGTGTTCCTGCAATGCCCTGCCTATCACCTAAGTGAAAATGACGCACCAAAAGGGGGATACGTCAAAAAAGTGTGATCATGTTAACAATGCAAACAGCGGTGGTAAACAAGCCTTCAGCTAAACGTCAGATTATTTCTGGTATGACCACATCAAGTATCATGGGAAATCATTAAATTCCAATACATTCAATGAATTAATCAACACTACTTGCTTAATGAAAATCATTTTCAGCATGCATTTTTGAGCTTGGCCCCGCTTTTGCCGGCTCCGCCATGAAAGCCCGGGCAAAGGGTGGTAATATCGATTTCCTTCTAAAAATGAAACAACTGATTGATATGGCAGCCCGAACCCTGAAAATTGCCACTCGCAAGAGCCCGCTGGCCCTGTGGCAGGCCAACTTTGTCAAAGACCGGCTCGAAGCCCTGCACCCGCAGTTGCAGGTCGAACTGGTGCCCATGAGCACTCAGGGTGACAAGATCCTCGATACCCCGCTGGCCAAGGTCGGTGGCAAGGGGTTGTTCGTCAAGGAGCTGGAGACCGCCATGCTGGAAGGGCGGGCCGATATCGCCGTTCACTCCATGAAAGATGTGCCGGTGGAGTTCCCCGAGGGGCTCGGCCTGCACACCATCTGCGAGCGGGAAGATCCCCGCGATGCCTTCGTCTCCAACCGTTTCAAGGCCATTGCCGAACTGCCGCAAGGGGCCGTGGTCGGCACCTCCAGCCTGCGCCGCCAGTGCCAGCTGCGCGCCGCCCGCCCGGATCTGGTGATCCGCGACCTGCGTGGCAACGTCAACACTCGCCTCGCCAAGCTGGATGCCGGTGAGTACGACGCCATTATCCTCGCCGCCGCCGGTCTGAAACGACTGGAGATGGCGCACCGCATCACCGCCTTTATCGAGCCGGAGCAGAGCCTGCCGGCCAACGGTCAGGGGGCTGTCGGCATCGAATGCCGCCTCGACGATGTTGAGCTACACGCTCTGCTGGCGCCGCTGGAACACGCCGAGACCCGCGCCCGGGTGCTGACCGAACGCGCCATGAACCGCGCCCTGCAAGGGGGATGTCAGGTGCCTATCGGAGCCTACGCACTGGTCGACGGCGAGCAGATCTGGCTGCGTGGTCTGGTGGGTAGCCCGGATGGCACCCAGGTGATCCGTGACGAGATCCGCGGTCCGCTGACCGACGGTGAGGCCCTCGGCGAGCAACTGGCCCAGCGCCTGCTGGCCGCCGGTGCCGACGAGATCCTGGCCGAGGTCTACCGCGCATGACCCCGCTGGTGGTGCGTCCGGCCATTCAGGCCGCCGAGCTGGTGCAGTTGCTGCGCCAGCACGGCCATGCACCACTCTGCTGCCCGCTGCTGGAAACCGTGGCGGGCACTGAACTCCCTCTCCTGCCCGACCTGCTGCGCAGTGCTGACGCGGTTATCGCCGTCAGCATTCATGCCGTTCATTTTGCACACGATTTTCTGTTGCAAACTGGTCAGACCTGGCCACATATTGAGTACTTTGCGGTGGGTCAGGCCAGCGCAGATGCGTTTGCAGCCATCGGCATCACGGCAAGTTGCCCGGATGACCCGCGTAGCGAAGGGCTGCTGGCCCTGCCCGCCCTGCAGCAGGTAGCAGGCAAACGGGTACTGATCCTGCGCGGCAATGGCGGGCGGGATCTCATCGCCAGCACACTGGCATCACGCGGTGCTCTGGTGCACTATTGTGCGGCCTATGAGCGCCACTACCCCGAGCTTGACGGGGACAGATTGACCCACCACTGGCAGGCAGCGGGGCTGGACAGCCTGCTCATTACCAGTGGTGAACTGCTGCAACGGCTGCTGGAGCTGGTTCCCGACCACCAGCGGCCCTGGCTTTTTGACCGCCTGCTGGTGGTCCCCAGCCCGCGCGTGGCCGAGATGGCCCACTCCGCGGGCTTTATCCATATCACGATTGCCCAAGGTGCATCCAACCAGGCCCTGACGGCCGCACTGGAACTGAGGAAGATGGAATGACAGAACAACAAGAATCCCAGGTAAAGCCCCAGCCGACCGCTGCGGTCAATGGCAACAAGAGCCGCTCCGGTGCCGTACTGGGAGGGGTCGCCATCCTGCTGGCCCTTGGCCTGACCGGCGGTCTCTATCTGCACGGTCACAAGAATGCCGTTGCCCAGCAGGCCGAACTGGCCCAGCTCAAGCAACAGCTGGCGAGCGCCCTGAGCAAGATCGACCAGACCAGCAGCAAGGATGCCGAGCAGCTGGCCGCGCTGGATCAAACCCAGCAGCGGCTGCAGGGGGAGATGCAGGGTCTGCAGAACCGGGTACTGGACCTGAATGACAAGCGCCCCAACGACTGGATGCTGGCCGAATCCGAGTATCTGGTACGGATGGCGGGCCGCAAGCTGTGGCTGGAGCATGACCTCGTCTCCGCCATCACCCTGCTCGGCAATGCCGATGAGCGGATTGCTGCCCTCAACGACCCCAGCCTGATGCCGATCCGCAAGGCGCTGGCCGAGGATATCGCCAAGCTCAAGGGGATGCCGCGCATCGACCGCGAGGGGCTGACCCTCAAGCTGGCTGCACTGTCCGACCAGATCGAGCTGCTGCCCCTCTCCACCGTCAGCATGCCGGAAGCCAAGGCCGAGCCGGATCAGGCGGTCAGCACCAATCCCGACGAGTGGGAGAGCAACCTGAAGAAGAACTGGGTCAAGTTCACCGAGAACTTCGTCACCATCCGTCGCCGCGATGGCGCGGTCGAGGCGCTGCTCTCGCCGCAGCAGGAGATCTTCCTGCGTGAAAACCTCAAAACCAAGCTGTTGCAGGCCCAGCTCTCCGTCTATCGCGAGCAGCAGGCGCTCTACGAAGACAGCCTGGACAAGGCCCAACGCTGGCTGACCCAGTATTTCGACACCGACAACAGCGCCACCCGCTACATGCAGGGCGAGATCGACAAGCTCAAGGGTGAGCAGATCCAGATCGACTATCCGGCCCAGTTCAAGACCCAGGCCATGCTGGAGCAGGTGCTGACCGAACGCCTGCAACGCATTCTGGCCAGCAGCTGAGGAGGGCACCATGATCCGTATAATCATTCTGGTTGCCGTGATGGTCGCAGGGCTGATCTTTGGCCCGCAAGCCTCCGGCAACAAGGGCTATGTGCTGATTGCCCTTGGCAATTACACCATCGAATCCTCCGTCACCAGCGCGGTGATCCTGGCAGTGCTGTTCTACGGCGCCCTGCTGATCGTCGAGTGGCTGCTGGGTCGGGTATTCGGCCTGCGCCGCAAGACCCTCGGCTGGTACGGCTCGCGCCGCCGCCGCAAGGCCAATCAACAGACCGTCGCCGCCACCCTGGCAATGGCCGAAGGGCACTACAGTCAGGCTGAAAAGCTGATGATCAAGGGGGCCAGCAACAGCGACACCCCGCTGCTCAACTACCTGAGCGCCGCCAAGGCGGCACAGGCCCGTGGTGACGACGCCCGCCGGGATCAATACCTGCAAAAAGCGCAGGAGGAGAATCCCAAAGCCGAGCTGGCGCTCACCCTGACCCAGACCCAGTTGCAGATCGAGCAGGGCCAGTACGATACCGCGCTGGCGATGCTGGAGTCGGTCTACGCCCTCAACCCGCGTCACCCCATGGTGCTGGATCAGCTGCGTCAGGTACATCTGGCCCGTCAGGACTGGAGCGCCCTGTGCGACCTGATCCCGACACTGCACAAGGTGGGCAAGCTGACCCCGAAACAGGAAGAAGATCTGCTGCAACAGGCCTGGTGTGGTCGTCTGCAACAGGCTGCCGGCAGCCTCGAGACCCTCAAGGCGGTGTGGCAGGATCTGCCGCGCAAGCTGCGCCTCGAGCCAGAACTGCTGGCCTGCTACGGCGATCTGCTGCGCCAGCTGGGTACTGACAGCGAGGCTGCCACCCTGTGGCAGGAGGCGCTGCGCAAACAGCCGATACCCCAGTTGCTGGCTCGTCTGCCCAAGCTGAAACTCGACAGCTACCAGCCGCTGCTGGCGCTGCTGCAAAAACAGCAGGGGCAACCGGATGTGGACACCGCACTGGCCCAGCTCTATCTGCTGGCAGGTCAGCTGGACGATGCCCAGAAGCTGCTGGAGCAGGAGGTGGAGCGGGCGCCGAGCGCCGCCGCCTACCACGCCCTCGGCCAGCTGATGGACAAACGCCGCCTCACCAACAAGGCCAACGAGTACTATCGTCAGGCACTGGAACTGGCGGGAGTCTGATCCCCTGCGAACAGAAACGCGAGAGGCCGCATCATGCGGCCTCTTTTTTATCTCTTCGCCCTGCCCTCGTCAGGTGGTGAGCCGCTCCAGCTCGCCGATCAGCCAGATGGCCTCGGCGCGATGGCTGCCGCACACATCCATCATGGGGCGAAAACCGCCGCACACCGCCGGCCGCTCCGGTTGACCGAAGATCTTGCAGCCAAGGGCGCTATCGAGCTGGATACAGGGGACGCCAGCCGGTTTGCCATCTGGCATACCGGGAATGGCACTGCTGATACTGGGGGCGATGCAACAGGCAGCGCAGCCGCTACGACACTCCATAGACTCCACTCCTTTGGGATGGTCTGAGCCACCATAGCCGAAGCGGCGGCACAAACGTAGCTGGCACACAACAAAAAGCCCGACCGCACGGGCGATCGGGCTTCAGACAACACAGCCGGTTCAGCGAGCCATCATCACAGGATGATATCGCGTACCACGCTGTCTTTGCGCTCAAGGTAATGGATCGACTTGATACGGCGAATGGTGCGCGACTTGCCACGGATCAACAGAGTCTCGGTGGTCGCCATCACGCCATCGCTGGTGATGCCATCCAGCAGATCACCCTTGGTGATGCCGGTGGCGGAGAAGATGACGTTGTCATTCTTCGCCATGTCTTCCAGCTTGAGCACCTTGTTGACATCGATGCCCAGCGCTTCGCAGCGGGCAATTTCCTGCTCGCCCAGCGCACGCACTTCCGGGCTGTCGCCCTTGACGCGGTGACGCGGCACCAGACGGGCCTGCATGTCGCCATCCAGCGCGCGGATCACCGCCGCGGAGATCACCCCTTCCGGTGCGCCGCCGATGCCATACAGCATGTCGACTTCGCTGTCCGGCAGACAGGTGAGGATGGAGGCGGCAACGTCACCATCAGGAATGGCGAACACCCGCACGCCCAGACCCTGCATCTCCTTGATTGCCTTGTCATGACGCGGCTTGGCCAGGGTAATGACGGTCAGACGGGAGAGCGGCTTGCCCAGCGCCTTGGCCACGGACTTCAGGTTCAGCTCGAGAGCCTGATCCAGGTCGATAGCGCCTTTAGCCTTGGGCCCGACGATCAGCTTTTCCATGTACATGTCAGGCGCTTTCAGGAAAGAACCCTTGTCGCCCACCGCCAGCACGGCCAGCGCGTTGGCCTGACCCATGGCGGTCATGCGGGTACCCTCGATGGGATCGACCGCGATATCCACCGCGTCGCCGTGTCCGGTACCGACCTTCTCGCCGATATAGAGCATCGGCGCTTCATCAATTTCACCTTCGCCGATCACAATCTCACCATCGATCTCGATCTGGTTGAGAATGTGGCGCATGGCCGCTACGGCCGCCCCATCAGCGATATTCTTGTCACCACGTCCGAGCCACTTGTAGCCAGCCAGTGCAGCCGCTTCCGTCACTCGGGAAAACTCGATTGCCAGTTCACGTCTCATCGCATATCCAACCTATGGAGCTCGAAAACGGGCGGCATTCTACCACAAGGGCAAACCTTTGCGCACAAAAGTAGCCGCTGCGAGCAAGAATGTAGCCAATTCATCCAATTGCAACCCAATTGCCATCGACTCTTCATCCAACTGTCACCCCGCTGTCATCCCCGCTGCCTAGCATGACCCCGTTTTCAAAACAAAAGCTTGCAACACCACAAGGGATTAAGATGAAAAAGCTGACTGTAGTGGCACTGGCTCTCACCGCAGCCTTCCAGGCTCAAGCCGTTGAAGTGTACAAAAATGACACCTCCATGCTGGATCTCTATGGCCGTATCTACGCTGGCCACTTCTTTGGTGACAAGAAGGAACTGGATGCCAGCGGCAAACCGAAAAGCGAATATAGCGACAAGCAGGGTGCCAACCAGTTTGTCCGTTTCGGCGCCAAGGCCGAGACCCAGATCCAGAGTGGCCTGAAGGCTCTGGCTCAGTACGAAGTACAGATGTATATCAATGACAGCGAGAAGACCATCAGCGAGAACTCCGACAACCTGCGCACCCGTCTGGCGTTTGCCGGTGTCGGCGCTGACTGGGGCACCGTGACCTTCGGTCGCCAGAAAGGGGCCCCGGGCTTCCTGGCCGACTGGACTGATGTCTCCCTCTCCGACGGCTACGGCAACGAAGCGCTGGGCGCCAAGACCGACACCTTCGCCACCAACCGCGCCGGTTCCGTGCTGAAATACTCCGGCCTGTTCAATGGCTTCCAGCTCGACACCAGCTACAAGTTCGACGGTGGTGACACCGAAGAGACCACCAGCAAGGATAGCGACGCCGCCTACGGTGCTGCCGTGGCCTATACCTTCCCGTTCAACCTGTCACTGGGTACCGCTTACAACGTCGGTATCCGCGACAAGAGCGGTGAAGAAGATGCCAAGCTGTGGCTGATCTCTGCCAAGTTCGACAACAAGGCTGCCTACGCCGCCCTGAGCTATGCCGATGGCAGCGACTTCCTGGCGACCGGCACCGATCACACCGGTTGGGAAGCCGCGCTGGGCTACAACTTCGAGAACGGCTTCGGTCTGATGGCCCTGTGGAACAAACAGGAGCAGGACAAGGCTGGTATCAAGAAAGACAACGTGGATTACTACACCCTGGGTGCCCAGTACAAATTCAACAAGAACCTGCGGGTGATTGGCGAGTACCGCATCAACAATCTGGACAGCAAGGAGAGCGGCAAGCTCAACGTCAAGGATGACTTCCAGCTGGCTGCCCGCTACGACTTCTAATCGAGGTTTTGCGGATCCCAAAAGCGCGATGGCTTGCCATCGCGCTTTTTGCTGAGCGTCGCTCACGACCGGAGAAAGTGGCCTAGGCTCAACAGTAGATGTATCGCCGGAGAGATGATCATGGTCAGGCTGCCTTTCGTCCTGCTGTTGCTGCTGGCTCTTCCCGCTCACGCCCTCTCTATCGCCATGGTGCTGTGGCGCGGTGAAACCGCAGCCGAAGCGGGCTTTCGGGCAGAGCTGACCCGTCTTGGCTATCAGGCCACCATCACCACCTATAACGCCGATCAGGATCGTACGGCGCTGGCAACCATGCTGCGCCAGCAGATGCTGCCGAAACTGGCCGAATACGACTACATCTACACTTTTGGCACCACCGCCACCACCATGACCAAGAGTCTGGTGGCCAACCGCAAGCCACTGATTTTCAATGTGGTTTCCGATCCTGTCGGGGCAGACATCCTCTCGGAAGACAAAGCCCAGAACAGCATGGTGGCCGGGGTAAGCAACATGGTGCCGATGGCGCTGCAACTGGCCAACGCCAGCGAGCACCTGGCCACCGGAAAACGGCTGCTGCTACCCTTCAACCCCCGTGAGCAGAACACCCTGCTGGTGGCCGATATGCTGCTCAATGAAGCGAAACGCTACCAGTGGCAGATGGTCACCTGGCGAATGGCCCCTGACCCACGGCGGCTGGGCAACGAACTGAAGCGGCTGCAACAGGACGCCAAAAACGACATCGTCTTTCTGGCCGCAGACAGCTATCTGCTCTCCATCGCCCCCCGCCTGCTGAATGCACTCAACGCAGCCGCCATCCCTACCATCTGCAGTGCCGAGCTGTTCGTCGAACACGGCTGCAGCGTTGGCACCATCAGCAGCTACGAGGCGCTGGGCAAGATGGCCGCCGGGATCATCCACCGCCATCAGCAGGGAACAGAGTTGCAGGATATTCCGCTGCAGACCGACCCCCATCCCAAACTGGTGCTGGGGCAGCTGGGTAACGCTACCACGCAGGAGGCGAGCCCCGAAAAGCCGAAGCCTTGATAAAGATCTCGGCCAATCAGGCTCCGGGCGGGTATGCTGTTGACCCCCATCGCCCGAGAGCCCCTTCCCATGAGCACCACCGTCTTTTTTGCCGTTCTGCTGGCAGCCCTGCTTCACGCCAGCTGGAATGCGCTGGTCAAAATTGGCGAAGAGCGGCTGGTGGGCGTGTCACTGGTGGCGATCTTCTCAGGGCTTATCGCCGCCGTGGCGCTGCTGCCCATGGGGCTTCCCTCTGCTGCCGAGCTGCCCTGGCTCGGCCTCTCAGTCCTGCTCCATATCGGTTACTGCCTGTTTCTCAGCCATGCCTACAATCAGGGCGATTTTGGCCAGATCTATCCGCTGGCCCGTGGCAGTGCCCCACTGCTCGCCATGGCGTTAAGTGCCCTGCTGCTGGGGGACTACCCCGGTTACGGCGGCATCATCGGCGCCTGCGTGCTGATCATGGGTGTCTTGCTGATGGCCTGGCGAGGCGGGCAGCAACGCCTTGACAGCAAAGCGGTTCGGGCGGCACTGATCACGGCCATGTTCACGGCGACCTATACCCTCTCGGATGGAGCCGGCGCCCGCGCAGGAGGTGAACCGGTACGCTACACCCTCTGGCTCTTTGCCTGCACCGGGCTGGCGATGCTGCTGGTGCTGATCGTCCACCAGAAACGCAACGCATGGCGCCAGATCCGTCAATATGCACTGGTTGGCGCTACCGGAGGTGCCATGTCACTGCTCGCCTACGGAATTGTTATCTGGGCCATGACCCAAGCCCCCATTGGCGTGGTCGCGGCTCTGCGCGAAAGCAGTGTGCTGTTTGCCATGCTGCTCTCGGTCTGGCTGCTGAAAGAGCCGCTCGGGCGCATGCGGCTGACGGCAGCGGCCATTATCACTGGCGGCGTGCTGCTGACCCGGCTGGGAGGATAAGCGCTGTCGCCATTGGTGCGGATTTATCAGGCAGGATGGCGTAATTCACTCCGCCAAATATGCCGAATACCAATAATGGACATAAGTGTCAGCCCGAGCGTAAATGTTTACATCCGCAACGTATCAATTAACTGGCAGGTCTGTTTATTTCAAACACAGCTTCATTCGGGAAACTTACCTGCCCAGCAGCATTAATGATAAAATCGTTCACAGTTAATTTTCGGCAACGCTGACCAATACCGCGCATGGCACAGACCATGCAGCTCCGCCCATACATTCATTGACCGCCTGACGGGTAAGCCAGCCCGGTCAGAGATGACCCGATCGCGCACGCCACAGCAGGATGGCATGGCGCTACCGCGTTATTAATGGGTCCGGTTTCGTCTGTTTAATTTTTGATTATTTTAAATCCAGCACCATCAGGGAGTTTTTAATATGTCAGCAAAAAAGCTGAAGTTGGGCGCCTTTATATTGATGATATTAACATCGGTATTTGGCGTCACTAATATCGGGATCGGTTTTTACCGAATGGGATATGCCGCCATTCCGATGTTCGTGATCGGCGGTCTGTTTTTCTTCATCCCGTTCATTTTGATGATGATTGAGTTTGGTACCGGCTTTCGCAAAGAGGCGGGCGGTATCTTTACCTGGATGCGCCACTCGGTCTCGACCCGATTCGCCTTTATCGGTCTGACCATGTGGTTCGCCTCCTACGTCATCTGGATGTTTGGCAAGGCGCTCTCCATGTGGGTGCCCCTCTCCTTCATGCTGTTTGGCCGTGACATCACCGTCATCCCGGTCACCCTGGGCACCGGCATCGACTTCGGCCCCTTTATTCTGGGCGTGGTCGCCATCGCGCTGGTTGCCACCGTCACCAAGCTCATCACCCTGGGTAGCGCCCGCTTCGCCAAAGTGGCGGCCATCGGCGGTCTCTCCGTGGTGGCACTCAACGTGTTGCTGCTGGTCGGCGGCGTCTTCACCTTCGCGGTGAGCGGTATGACTCTGCAGGAGCCCTTCACCCAGGCATCGCTGACGGCCTCTCCCAATGCCGCTTTCAACGACATCATCCCCTTCCTCGGCTTTATGGTGTTCGCCATCTTCGCCTACGGCGGGGTCGAGGCGATGGCCGGGGTGGCTGACGAGCTGGAAGATCCCGAGCGTGACCTCAAGCGCGGCATCTTCCTCTCCGGCGCCTTCATCGTGCTCTGCTACATCATCGGCTTTCTGGCGGTCGGCTCCATCATGCGCTGGAGCGACTTCCCGGCCGAGGGGATCACCTCTCTCTCCGCCCTCTTCATCATCATGCTGGAGCTGGGGCGCCATCTCGGTGGCGAGTGGCTGGGACAGGTATTCATGCGCTTTGCAGGCCTTGGCATGTTCCTGAGCTATCTGGGTGCCTTTATCGCCCTCTCCTACGCGCCACTGCGCCAGTTCATCACCGGCACCCCGAGTTACTTCTGGCCGGAGCGTTTCCAACGCGAGAACGAGAATGGCGTGCGGATTGAAGCCCTCAAGGTGCAAGCCTGGGTGGTCTGTCTGTTCATTGCCGCCAAGTCCATCTTTACCCTGATCAACCCGGAAGGGGCCGCCGCCCTCTATGAGCTGATCATCACCATGACCAACGTCGGCATGACCCTGCCCTACATGTTCCTCATCTACGCCTGGTATCGCTATCGCAACAACCCGGCGCTGGGCAAGGACCTGATCTTCTTCAAGAGCGCGGGTTCCGTGCTGCTGGCTACCATCATCAGCCTGCTCCTGGTCGCCTTCGGCAACGTCTTTACCGTGGTAGCCCCCTTTATCTCCGGCGATATCTCCACCGGCGTCTGGACCATCATTGGCCCGCTGCTGTTCGTGGTGATCGCCATGCGCTTCAAGATCAAGCAGGAAGATGCCCACTAAACGGCAGGCAATGCTCCATGCCAATCGGGACCGTTCTGGTCCCGATTTTTTTAGCGCCGGCTTCCGCTCGCCATCACGACCAGCCCATAGTTTCAATGCAAAAAAAGACTCCATGGAGACCTCTTTTACGCTCTCCTCGCCGTCAGAGCGCGCTCAACGCCGTAAATTATCAATATCAAGGTGAGAATGATTGTGAAGCGCCAGTTCACGACATATAACTTAGCGAGATATCCCTGTATTTCGTCCGGTAGAGCTGATCATGATGATGCGTTCCCTCCTTCCCCTGTTGCTTGGCGCAGTAATGCTGCCGGCCACTATGGACAGTGCCCATGCCAACCCCTTTTCCGCCAGCAGCAAGAGCAGCAGCGGCTTTCTCGAGCGACGGGATGTGCCCAACCTCAGCTCGGCTGCCTTCGTGGTGGCCAACCACAGAACCGGCGAGGTGATCTCCGAGCGCAACGGCAACCGGGTAATGCCCATCGCCTCACTCACCAAGCTGATGACGGCGCTGGTGGTGCTGGATGCCAACCTGCGCCTCAACGAAATGCTCACCGTGACCAATGCCGACATCGACCGTATCAAGGGAACCGGCTCGCGCCTGGCCATCGGCTCCAGGCTCAGCCGCGCCGAAATGCTCCATATCGCCCTGATGTCCTCTGAAAACCGCGCCGCCTCGGCGCTGGCCCGCCACTATCCCGGCGGCCAGCGTGCCTTCGTCGAGGCGATGAATGCCAAGGCCCGCATGCTGGGGATGTGGAATACCCGCTACGCCGACAGCACCGGGCTCAACCCGCGCAATGTCTCCACCGCACAGGATCTCGCCAAGCTCGCCGCCGCAGCGGCCTCCTATCCGCTGATCCGCCAGTACTCCACCGACGAGCAGAGTTATGTGCGTACCAACAAGCGTCAGCTGCACTACCTCAACTCCAACCGGCTGATCCGCGAAGGGCAATGGGAGTTCACCCTCTCCAAGACCGGCTATATCCGCGAAGCGGGCCGCTGTCTGGTGCTGGGCACCAAGGTCAATCGTGAGCCGGTGATCATGGTGCTGCTCAATGCCGAGACCACCAACGATCGGGTCGCCGATGCCAAGCGGATCAAAACATGGCTGGAGAGCTCGGGCAGAACCACCCTGGCAGCCAACCAGAGCAGCATGCTGACTCACCAGTAAGCTCGAGATCCCCAACCAAGCGAGGCGCCCGCCTCGCTTTTTTATCTACATGAGCGCGCCCAAAAACGGGAGCTTGCTCCCGTTACAGGTAACACCTTCCGCCATCCCGTTACAAAACGTAACTACTCAACAGCGTGATTCACACTAATAGAATCAATTGGTTGTAAGTTTTCGGCAAGAATTTTAGCGTGCCATCACAACCCCTGTAGCGACGAGCCACCATGCGTATTTCCAGTATCGAGTGCGGGCGGGTACTGGCCATTCTGGCCGTGATGACCATTCACGTATCCCCCTTCGCCAATCCCTTCAATCCCGCCCTGTGGGGAAGTGGATCCTGGCTCTGGCTGAGCGGCACCATCAACCAGTTATGCCGCTTTGCCGTGCCGCTGTTTTTCCTCTGTGCCGGTTACTTTCTGCAGCCGAGACTGAGCCGCGAAGCGCCGCTGACCGTGGCCTGGCGCTACTGCCGCCCCTTGCTGATGCTCTGGCTGGTGTGGAGTCTGGTCTACCTGCTGGTGCCGTTCAATCCGCTGGATGCCGTGCAGCAAGGCTATCTGGCCTCCCTGAGCGGGCAGTGGCAATTCCAGCTCGGCGACCCCCTCAATGGCTGGCTGGTGGGCGGCATGATCCACCTCTGGTTCCTGCCAGCCCTGATCATGGCGGTGACCCTGCTGGCACTCTGCTACCGGCTTGGCAGACCAGCGCTCGCCCTCTGGCTGGGTCTTGGCCTCTACCTGCTGGCGCTGCTGGGGGGCTCCTATGCCAAGCCGCTGCTGGGCGCCGAGTGGCCACTGCTCACCCGTAACGGCCCCTTCTTCTCCCTGCTGTTTGTGGCGCTCGGGGCCCTGCTGCGCCAGCGCCAGTGGCAGCCAGATGCTCGCACCGGCTGGCAATTTCTGCTGGCAGGCGTGGCGCTCTATGGCTGTGAAGCCTGGGCGCTGCAGCACTTCGCCGCAGTGCCGCTCACCCGCCACGACTTCCTGCTCGGCTCTCTTCCCTGGGCTATCGGTCTGTTTGGCCTGCTGCTGGCCAACCCCGAGTGGGGCAAGGGCAGCTGGCTTGAGCGCCAGGCCCCCAAAGTGCTCGGGATCTACTGCCTGCACATGATGCTGGTGGTCTGGCTCTTCGTGTTCGGCCCGCAGGGCGCATCCATCCTGTGGGAGATCGCCAAAGTGCCGCTGCTGCTGGGAGCGTCTCTGCTGGCCTATCGCCTGCTGACGGCCCTGCCCCTCGCCCGCCGACTGCTGCGTACTCGCTGAGTCCGATATCCGGCCCGTCCTATCGGGCCGGATACCTCTTCACGTTTCGTCTCTTTCTCTTCCGCTACGCCCTTTTTCCCTCTCTTCGTTCTCGCGGTTTGCTGCAATGGCTCTGCTTTTCAGCCGAGCTCCCCCGACCGCACAACCCGCCTCCAATACCCCTCTCCATTTTCACCTTGCCAGACAAATGAAAATCAATATCATTGGCATCCCGCTTAAGCGGGTCAGGCTAATTATAATTAAATCAATATGTTCGAGCCGTCAGGTCGACATCCAAAGAGTCAATATTGAATATGCAGCACCCTCACTTTCGCAGAACGCTGGTTTCGCTGGCACTGCTGGGCACAGGCTTCACTGCCCAGGCCGCCGATGAAACCATGACAGTGGTTGGCAAACGATCCCAGCATCAGGAAGTTGCCACCGCAACCCGTACCAATACGCCAGCCAAGCTGGTTCCCCAGACCATCGACAGCGTCAAGGTCAGCGAGCTGACCGCCTTCGGCCAACCGACGCTGAGTGAAGCCCTGAGCGGCATTCCCGGGGTCAATGCCAGCGGTGATACCCGCTTCGACGGGGTCAATATCCGCGGCTTCAGCGCCAGCAACGACTTCTATCTCGATGGGTTCCGCGACGACATGCAGTACACCCGGGATCTCGGCAACATCGAGCGGGTGGAAGTGCTCAAGGGCCCGGCTGCCGTGCTCTACGGCCGCGGTAGCACGGGGGGCATCGTCAACCGGGTCAGCAAAAAGCCGCAAAAAGGGCAGGAGTCCAGCGTCACCGCCCGGGTCGGCAGCTTTGACAGTCAGCGACTGGCCGCCGACCTCAATGGTGAGGCGAGTGAGCAGGTGCAACTGCGCCTCAACATGGCGCAAGAGGACAAAGATAGCTTCCGCAACGGCGTGAAGAGCAAGCGCACTCTGCTGGCCCCTTCCGCCAACTGGGAGATCAGCGACAACCTCAACTGGCTGGTGCAGTACGAGCGCAACGAACATGACCGCACCCCGGATCGCGGCATCCCCGGTGTCAATGGCCGTCCAGCCGATGTGCCGCGGGAGTATGTTTACAGCGATACCAGCCGCGACTTCATCGATGACGTGGCGCAATCCACCCGTTCACGCATCTCCTGGGATATCAACGATCAATGGCAACTGCGCCAACAGCTAGGTTACTCCACCCTCGACAGCCAGTTTGACAACACCTATGTCACCAGCGTCAAAGGGGATAAGGTGACCCGCTCCCGCTGGCAGCAGGATCTGAAAGCGAAGAACCTGATCAGCAACACCGAGGCCGAAGGTCTGTTCCAGACCGGTCCGGTGGAACATCGCCTGCTGGTCGGCTTCGAGCAGAACTGGCAGGAGCGCACACCCAAGCTCTACCAAAATGCCACCGCCATCCCGTCCGGCAACCTCTACGATCCGGGCTCACTGCCTACCTACAATGGCGCCATGAAGCTCTCCAGCGACGCCAAACACAAGGTGCGCGGCAATGGCCTCTATCTGCAGGATCAGCTCAGCCTGGGTGACTGGCATCTGGTTGGCGGACTGCGCCGTGACGACTTCACCGTCACCAGTCGCCGCTACGACCTCAACAAGGAGGAGAGCGTCTCGGTCAACAGCCTGAGCCCGCGCCTCGGCCTGGTGTGGAATCCCCTCGAGGATCACGCCTTCTACACCTCCTACAGCAAGACCTTCACTCCGGTGGGCGGCGAGCTGATCGGCATCACCCCGGGTGACAAGAATAACGGGCTGGAACCCCAGCACACCCGCCTCTACGAAGGAGGTGTGAAGAGTGACTGGCTGAACGGCAAGCTGGCGACCACCCTCTCCCTCTATCGACTGGAGATGTACAACAAGCGCACCAAGGATCCGCTGGATCCCACCAAGGTAATCCTCACCGGCCTGCAGCGCACCGAAGGGATCGAGCTGAGCGCCCGTGCCGAACTGACCGACGAGATCTATCTGCGTGGCGGCTTTGCCATTCAGGATGCGGAGCAGGTCAAGGCGGATGCGGATCTGCAGGGCAAGCGCCCGATGAACGTCTCCCGCCAGAATGGCCAGTTCTACCTCGGCTACAAGAGTGGCGAGCAGGGCTGGTTCGGTGAAACCGGCGTAACGGCGGTGGGCGATCGCTTCGCCGACAACGCCAACACCACCACACTGCCCGGTTACGCCCGCTTCGATGCGCGCGCCGGTTATCGCTGGCAGCAGTGGGAAGCCGAGCTGAGCGCCGAAAACCTTACCGATCACGAGTACTTTGTCAGCGCCACCAGTGCC
Source organism: Aeromonas sp. S12(2024) (assembly GCF_041402305.1). Lineage (NCBI taxonomy): Bacteria > Pseudomonadati > Pseudomonadota > Gammaproteobacteria > Aeromonadales > Aeromonadaceae > Aeromonas > Aeromonas sp. S12(2024). Next base: position 65,116 of record NZ_JBGLRB010000004.1, on the reverse strand, counting down.
ACCCAGATCATGCCGGGTACACCCCGTCAGCTGAGTCTGACCGGTACCTACCGCTTCTGATCTCTGTAACAACCACCCCGACTGGCCAGCCCTTGCTGGCCAGTTTTTTATGAAGCAACCACGATGAAACGCAGAAGAGTTCCCCTTCACAACAACAAATGGGTACGCCGCCTCCATGCCTGGGCCGGTTTTTTTACCCTCGCCCTGATGCTGATGTACGGCATCACCGGCCTCTGGCTGCAACACCGTGCCGTGTTGCCCATCCCCGGCCCCCACACCGACAAATCGAGTGAAGAGATAGTGCTGGAGGCGCCGCTCGCCAGCCCGGAGCAGCTGAAAAGCCTGTTGCAACAGCGCTATCCCGATACCTTTGCCGACGGGCGAACCATGATCACCCCGGCCCAGACCCTGCCCACCCCGAACGGCCCGCTCACCCTGCCCGCCAAGTGGGAAATGCGCGGCGTTACCCTCAGCCAGAGCGTGGCTGCCAGCTATGTTGAGGGTACCCTGCTGGTACGTACCGACCTGCAACTGGCCAACTTTGCCGCCAGCCTCAACCGGCTGCACCGCGGCATGGGCACCGGCCTCGGCTGGCAGCTGTTTGGCGATATCGCCGCCCTGGCCCTGCTGCTGCTCGCCCTCACCAGCCTGTTTATGTGGACCAAGCTGCACGGCACACCCAGAGCCATCATCGCGCTGACGCTCGCAGGCACCCTCGGTACCCTGCTGTTTGCCCTGCTGGGATAGTGCGGCAACCATGTTCTGATGCAGCAAGGTTTGGAAAAAACCGCAATAGAAACAGGCCGCTGGCGGTGATGCCGTCAGCGGCTATATCAAGGAAAGGAAATAACGGAGAGCGGGAAAAGAGAAGGGATACCAAGAGGTAACGGGAAGCACTGCCAGCTCAACAGTAACGCCCTAAAAGCGCAGAAACGCCAAAAAACAAAAGGCCATCATTGCTGATGGCCTTTTGTCATGAATTTGATGGTGCCCGGGGTCGGACTCGAACCGACACGGTTATTCACCGGCGGATTTTGAATCCGCTGCGTCTACCGATTTCGCCACCCGGGCAACTGCGAGGGATTATACGAATGGCGCGATGCCATGCAAGGTGTTTTTCGATTGAACACTCCCGTTTGTTCATTTATTCAACGCCTTGCCGATGCGGGGCCAGTTACATAGAATGCCGCCATCATCTTAATGGAATAAAAACGATGGCCAAGCCTAAAAAAGTCCAACTAAAATCCCCCTCTCCTGCCACTCAGCCATACCCGTCAGCAGGTCTGCTGCGTCGCCTCGGCGCTCTGATTTATGATGCGCTGGTGGTAACTTCGCTGCTGATCATCGCCGGCTTTATCGGCATGGGTGTCGCCAAGCTGTTGCTGGTCACCGGCATGGCCAGCGTACCGGCGGGTGAAGATACCGTCTGGTTGCTTACCCGCCACCACCTGAGCCTGATCTACACCCTGTGGCTCGCCTTCGTCATCTGCGGTTTCTACACCTGGTTCTGGACCCGTGCTGGCCAGACCGTCGGCATGCGCGCCTGGCGGCTGCGCATTCAGAACGAGGATGGCAGCCACATCCGCGTTACCCAGGCGCTGATCCGTCTCGCCACTGCCGCCTTTGGTCTGGGCAACCTGATGTGCCTGTTCAACCGCCAGCGCCCACGGGCGTTTCAGGATATCTGGGCCGAGTGCGAAGTGATCGTGCTGAGCAAGCAGGAGAATCTGGAATTGCTAAACAAGTAATCCCGGATCAATGCAGCAACGAAAGAGGGCACCAACAGGTGCCCTCTTTGCATTTCCTCATAACCTCGTGCGGATTACTGCTTGCGGCTGAGGATGTAGAAGGAGATACCGCCAAACAGCAGGCTGGGCGCGATAGCCGCCAGAATGGGCGGTACCGCATAGACCAGACTGATGGGGCCAAACACCCGATCACTCACGTAGACGGCGAAGCCGGTCATGATCCCCATCAGCATCCGCGCGCCCATGCTCACCGAGCGTAGCGGGCCGAAGATGAAGGAGGATGCCAGCAGGATCATCGCCACCACCGAGAGCGGTGACAGCAATTTGCGCCACATCTCCAGCTTGTAGCGACCGGCATCCTGCTTGTTGGCATCGAGATAGCCGATGTAGTCGAGCAGACCGGAGACCGAGAGGTTCTCGGGGTCGATACTCACCACCCCCAGCTGCTTGGGAGTCAGCTCCGAGCTCCACTCCATCTTGTCATGCTGTTCGCTGCGGATCTGCGCCGGGTCGTCGAAGCGGGTAACCTGGGTCTGCTTGAGCAGCCAGTGGTGGCGCTCGAACACCCCCTCCTGCGCCTGCACCACGTCGATCAGCTTGCGCTCGGGGGTGAAGCGATAGAGGGTGATGCCGGTGAGGGCGCCATCGTTACGCACCCCGTTGATATTGACGAAGTTGTTGCCATCGCGAGCCCACACCCCGTAGGCGGAAACCGTCAGACGACCTTCGGACAGCGCGCCCGCCTTGATGTCATCGGCCATCCGCTTGGCGATGGGGGCCACATATTCCCCCATCAACCCCACCATGATCATCAGCGGGATCGCCGTCTTGAGCGCCGCCATTACAATACTGATCTTGGAGCGACCCGCCGCCTGCATCACCACCAGCTCGGAGCTGGTCGCCAGCTGACCCAGACCAATCAGGCCACCCAGCAGCGCGGCCAGCGGGAAGAAGAGCACCGCCTCCTTGGGCATGGAGAGCAGCACATAGTAGAGGGCGTTGATCATGTCGTAGTTGCCGTCACCGACCGACTTGAGCTGCTCCACATATTTGATGAGCCCCGCCAGACCAACCAGCGTGATTTCACACAGCAGGATCGACATAAAGATGACCCTACCGATATATCTATCGAGAATGCCAAACATCAGCAGAAGTTCCTATGTTGCAGCATCATGCTGATTTTCTGTTGAAATAGCGCCCTTTCACCCCGTTCCACCAGCTGGTGCCCTGCAGATTGAGGGGCAGGCCGATAAACAGCAGGTAACCGAGCGGCACCAGGAACATCCCCGGCCAGTAGGGCAGCCGACCGCTGTCGATGGCCGAACGGGCGGCGCTGAGCAGCAGGAAGTAGGAGAGATAGAGCATGATGGCCGGCAACAGCTTGGCGTAGCGCCCCTGACGGGGATTGACCCGCGCCAGCGGTACCACCAGCAGGGTGAGCACCGGAATGGAGAGGGGCAGCGAGATACGCCACTGCAATTCCGCCATCATGGCGTTGTCCTGGGTACCGAACAGTTCCATGGTCGGCTTGGCCGCCGCCTTGCGGTTGGAACGCTCCATCTCCTGCTGACGGATCACCAGACCATATTCGCGAAAATCGGAGATCTGGAACTGCTTGCCGGAGAAGTTCCCTTCGTAGCGGGAGCCATCCATCAGGGTCAGCCACTGCAGGCCGTTCTCATCGACCGTCACCACCCCTTCGGTCGCCACCACCACCGAGGGAGGATTGTTCCCCTCCGCCCGCTGCAGCACGAAGATCTTTTGCAGTTTTGAGCCGTTGTCGTTCAAATCCTGGATATAGGCAACCAGACGCCCCTTGTCGAGCTCCATAAAGCGGCCAGCCTGCAGGAAGGAGATACCTGGATCCGACTTGAACTCGTCGATCACCTGATACTCGCGCTCCTTGGCCTGCGGGGCGATCCAGCCAGTGTTGAACGCCGCAACCACCGCCGTCAGCAAGGCCAGCAACATGGCGCTGCGCATCACAAAACGGTGGCTGAAGCCGACCGCATGCATCACCGTCATCTCGCTTTCGGCGTAGAGGCGACCATGGGCAAACAAAATGGCTAAAAAGAGACTGATAGGCAGCATCAACAGCGCCATATTGGGCAAGTTGAGCAGCAGCAGGGTGGAGACCAGACGTGTCGGCACCTCGCCATCGGCGGCGTCACCGATGATCTTGATAAATTGTTGGCTGACAAAGATAAGCAGCAATACGAATAACACTGCCAGCTGGGTTTTCAGGGTTTCCCTGAACAAATATCGGAAAACGATCACAGTCATTCCCAAGTAAACTTGTGTTTTTAGTCGAATGCCTGAAAAATAGGGCCGTATATTGGATTTTTACCAGTTTGAACTGCGGAGCCTGTGGCTGTTCGCTCCGCCTCTGATACCCCAACAAGCACCGCATTATTCAATAAAAGGTGCCTTTTGTCTTTAGGATGTAGGAGATTCCATGGAGTTCAGTGTAAAGAGTGGCAGTCCAGAGAAGCAACGGAGCGCCTGCGTCGTAGTCGGCGTATTTGAGCCTCGTCGCCTCTCTCCGGTTGCCGAACAACTGGACAAGATCAGCGATGGCTATATCAGTTCGCTGCTGCGCCGTGGCGACCTGGAAGGGAAACCAGGCCAGATGCTGCTGCTGCATCAAGTACCGGGCGTGCTCAGCGAGCGCGTACTGCTGGTCGGATGCGGCAAGGAGCGGGAACTCGACGAACGCCAGTACAAGCAGATCATCAACAAGACCATCACCACCCTGAACGAAACCGGCTCCATGGAAGCGGTCTGCTTCCTCACCGAGCTGCACGTCAAGGGTCGGGATACCTATTGGAAGGTGCGCCAGGCGGTAGAAACCACCAAGGCGGGCCTCTACAGCTTTGATCAGTTCAAGACCAACAAGGCCGAGCCACGTCGCCCGCTGCGCAAGCTGGTATTCAACGTGCCGACGCGTCGGGAACTGACCATTGGTGAAAAAGCCATCGCTCACGGTCTGGCCGTGGCCAAGGGTGTGCGGGTCTGCCGCGACGTGGCGAACATGCCGCCCAACGTCTGCAACCCGGCCTATCTGGCCTCCCAGGCCCGTCGTCTGGCCGATGCCTACGACAACATCACCACCAAGGTGGTGGGCGAGCAGGAGATGGCCGAGCTCGGCATGAACTCCTATCTGGCGGTGGCTCGCGGCTCCGACAACGAAGCCATGATGGCCATCATCGAATACAAGGGTCATCCGGATGCCAAGCCCATCGTGCTGGTCGGCAAGGGTCTGACCTTTGACTCCGGCGGCATCTCTATCAAACCGGCCGACGGCATGGACGAGATGAAGTACGACATGGGTGGCGCCGCCTCCGTGCTCGGTACCATGCATGCGCTGGCCCAGCTGCAACTGCCGATCAACGTCATCGGCGTACTGGCTGGCTGCGAGAACATGCCGGGTGGCAACGCCTATCGTCCGGGTGACATCCTCACCTCCATGTCCGGCCAGACCATCGAAGTGCTCAACACCGATGCGGAAGGTCGTCTGGTGCTGTGTGATGCGCTGACCTATGTGGACCGCTTCGATCCGGAAACCGTGATCGACGTGGCGACCCTGACCGGTGCCTGCGTCATCGCGCTGGGCCACCACACCTCGGGTCTGCTGGCCAACCACAACCCGCTGGCCCACGAGCTGCTCAACGCCTCCGAGCAGGCGGGTGATCGCGCCTGGCGTCTGCCGCTGTTTGACGAGTATCAGGAGCAGATCGACAGCCCGTTCGCCGACATGGCCAACATCGGCGGTCGTCCGGCCGGCACCATCACCGCAGCCGCCTTCCTGTCACGCTTCACCAAGAAGTACAACTGGGCCCACCTGGATATCGCCGGGACCGCCTGGAAGAGTGGCAAGGATAAAGGCTCCACCGGTCGTCCGGTGCCCCTGCTGACCCAGTTTCTGCTGAACCGGGCTGGCGTGGATATCGAAGAGAAAGAGTAACTCTCCGGCCCCTGCCGATGGCTGCATCGGAAGGGTTGGCGTTACCCTGAACCACAAGGAAGAGGCCCGCCTCTTCCTTGTTTCATTCTTGAATCAGTGAGCTGCGGACGGGAAACGCCCCGTCAGCCTCATGAGGCGGTCAACAGTCCGTCACCGCAAAACGGGATCAACCTGATGAGCCAAGTGACCTTTTACCTGATGAGCGAACAGGATGACGCGCAGGCCTCTGCGGTCGAGCGACTGGCCTGCACTCTTGCAGCCGAGTCGTGGGGCGCGGGCCATATCTACCTGTTCTGCGACGATGAGGCTCAGGCTCTGCGCCTGGACGAGCTGTTGTGGCAACTGCCGCCGGAGCGCTTCGTGCCGCACCAACTGCAAGGCGAAAGCGGCATGGCCCCGGTGGAGATCGGCTATCAGCCACCGAAACGGCGCTACGCCCGCCTCATCAATCTGGCCACTGCGACACCTTTGTTTGCAGGACACTTCGCTCAAGTGGTAGATTTTGTCCCCACTGACGAAACACAAAAGCAGCAAGCCCGCGAGCGCTACAAGCACTATCGCCAGGCAGGCCATACCCTCGAAATGAGGGATCAGCCCGTCCTTGCCGCACCGGATCCGGCGCAGCCCTGACTGCAACCAATTGATCCATAAAGAATCAACACCAGACTCCATCCATCCAGATTACGGCGAGACCATGGAAAAGACTTTTAATCACAACGCCATCGAACAGGCGCTCTATCAGCACTGGGAAGCCCAGGGTTACTTCAAGCCCCACGGCGACACCAGCAAAGACTCCTTCTGCATCATGATCCCGCCGCCGAACGTCACCGGCAGCCTGCACATGGGTCACGCCTTCCAGCAAACCCTGATGGATACCCTGATCCGCTACAACCGCATGCAGGGCAAGAACACCCTGTGGCAGGCAGGTACCGACCACGCCGGTATCGCCACCCAGATGGTGGTTGAGCGCAAGATCGCCGCAGAAGAGGGCAAGACTCGCCACGATTACGGCCGTGATGCCTTCATCGACAAGATTTGGCAGTGGAAGGAAGAGTCCGGTGGCACCATCACCCGCCAGATGCGCCGTCTGGGCGACTCCGTGGATTGGGAGCGCGAGCGCTTCACCATGGATGAGGGTCTCTCCGCCGCCGTGCAGGAAGTGTTCGTTCGTCTTTACGAAGATGGCCTGATGTACCGCGGCAAGCGTCTGGTGAACTGGGATCCGAAACTCAACACCGCCATCTCCGATCTGGAAGTGGAGAACCGCGAGATCAAGGGCCACATGTGGCACCTGCGCTATCCGCTTGCCAATGGAGCCAAGACTGCCGAAGGCAAGGATTACCTGATCGTCGCCACCACCCGTCCGGAGACCATGCTGGGCGATACCGCCGTGGCCGTGAACCCGGAAGACCCGCGCTACAAGGCGCTGATCGGCCAGCACATCCTGCTGCCGCTGGTGAACCGTCTGATCCCCATCGTTGCCGACGAACACGCCGACATGGAGAAGGGCACCGGTTGCGTGAAGATCACCCCGGCCCACGACTTCAACGATAACGAAGTGGGCAAGCGCCACAGCCTGCCGATGATCAACATCTTCACTCTGGACGCCCACGTGCGTGCCGAGGCCGAAGTTGTCGACACCAACGGCAACCCGAGCACTGCCTACGATGCAGCCCTGCCGGCCGAGTTCGCCGGTCTGGAGCGCTTCGCCGCCCGTAAAGCGATTCTGGCCAAGCTGGAAGAGCTGGGTCTGCTGGACGAGATCAAGGATCACGTGCTGCAACAGCCTTACGGCGATCGCGGTGGCGTGCCCATCGAGCCGATGCTGACCGACCAGTGGTACGTGCGCGTGGCACCGATGGCCAAGACCGCCATCGAAGCGGTGGAGGATGGCCGCATCCAGTTCGTGCCGAAGCAGTACGAAAACATGTACTTCTCCTGGATGCGCGACATTCAGGACTGGTGCGTCTCCCGTCAGCTGTGGTGGGGTCACCGCATCCCGGCATGGTATGACGATGCCGGCAACGTCTACGTTGGCCGCAGCGAAGACGAAGTGCGCGCCAAGCACAGCATCCCGGCCGTAACCGTACTGCGTCAGGACGAAGACGTGCTCGACACCTGGTTCAGCTCCGCCCTGTGGACCTTCTCCACTCTGGGCTGGCCGAACAACACCGAGGCACTCAAGACCTTCCACCCGACCGACGTGCTGATGAGCGGCTTCGATATCATCTTCTTCTGGATTGCCCGGATGATCATGATGACCATGCACTTCATCAAGGACGAAAACGGCCAGCCGCAAGTCCCGTTCAAGACCGTCTACATCACCGGTCTTATCCGTGACGAAGAGGGCCAGAAGATGTCCAAGTCCAAGGGCAACGTGCTGGACCCGCTCGACATGATCGACGGTATCTCGCTGGAAGATCTGCTGGAGAAGCGCACCGGCAACATGATGCAGCCGCAGATGGCCGAGAAGATCGCCAAGCGTACCGCCAAGCAGTTCCCGGAAGGGATTGATGCCCACGGCACCGACGCCCTGCGCTTCACCCTGGCGGCGCTTGCCTCTACCGGTCGTGACATCAACTGGGACATGAAGCGCCTGGATGGCTACAACAACTTCTGCAACAAGCTGTGGAACGCCTCCCGCTATGTGCTGATGAACACCGAAGATCAGGATTGTGGCTTCAACGGCGGCGAGATGCAGTTCAGCCTGGCGGATCGCTGGATCCAGTCCCAGCTACAAGTGGCCATCCGTGACTTCCGTACCGCCCTCGATACCTACCGCTTCGACATCGCGGCCGGTGTGTTGTACGAATTTATCTGGAACCAGTTCTGTGACTGGTATCTGGAGCTGACCAAGCCGGTGCTGACCAAGGGTTCCGAGGCCGAGCAGCGCGCAGCCCGCCACACCCTCGTGACCGTGCTGGAAACCCTGTTGCGTCTGGCGCACCCGATCATCCCGTTCATCACCGAGACCATCTGGAAATCGGTCGCCCCGCTGGCTGGCGTACACGCCGACACCATCATGATTCAGGCCTTCCCGGAGTTCGACGCAGCCAAGGTGGACGAAGCCGCGATGGCGGATCAGGAGTGGGTGAAGGAGTTCATCGTCAGCATCCGCAACATCCGCGCCGAGATGAACGTGGCACCGAGCGTGCCTCTCAACGTGCTGCTCCAGTGCGATACCAAGGATGCCAAGCGCGCCGCTGACAACGAGGCCTTCCTCAAGTCGCTGGCCCGTCTGGAGTCCATCCGCGTACTGGCGAACGGTGAAACTGCCCCGCTGTCAGTGAAGAAGCTGATCGGCGCTACCGAGCTGATGATCCCGATGGCCGGTCTCATCGACAAGGATGCCGAACTGGCCCGTCTGGCCAAAGAGGTTGCCCGTCTGGTGGGCGAGTGCGGCCGCATCGAAGGCAAGCTTGGCAACGAAGCCTTCGTCGCCAAGGCGCCGGAAGCGGTCATCGCCAAAGAGCGCGAGAAGCTGGAAGATTACCGTCTCCAGCTGACCAAGCTGGAAGCCCAGCAAGCCGAAATCGCCGCGCTGTAAGCACCACCCCAACCGATACAACAAAGCCCCCTGACCCAAGGGGGCTTTTTCATATCCGCGCTTCCCGCTTCAGCTCACCAGCAACCAGCCGCAAAAACCGAGATAGAGCAGGCCGACCAGTGCCAACCACTCGGCGGTCATCACCCCCTTTCTGAACCCCCACCAGAGCAACCCCACCGCCAGCAACGTCACCAGCGAGGAGACCATCATGGCACCATCCAGCAACCAGGGGGTGAAGATCAAGCAGAAGGCCTTGGGGATAGTGCCCTGGATCATCATGGCCCCGGAGATATTGGCCAGCGCCAGCCGGTTCTTGCCCTGCCGCACCCAGATCAGCACGTTCATCAGCTCCGGCATCTCGGTCGCCACCGGACTCAGCAGCAGGGCCGCCAGCACCGGCGAGAGACCAAACAGCTCGCCCATGCTCTCCAGCTGATGAACAAACAGCTGTGCCGCCAGCGCCACCACCACCAGCGCCCCCAGCGTCTGCAACAGCACCTTGCCAAGGGGCGGGATCCCGGCATCGGGAGCCAATTTGAGGGGCTCCGGCAGTTCGACTTCGTGACTGTCACTCTGTTTCAGCTCGCGCCTTACATAGACGAGGTATACCAGCACAAAGAGCGGGGCCAGCCAGCTCTTGCCGGTAAAGGCGACCAGACCCAGTACAGTGGCCACCAGAAAGATACCCATAAACCAGCGCTGATCCCGGCCAATCTCGCGCTGCACCTCGCCATCGATGGCCCGTTCGGTACGGCTCATGCAAAGCAGCAGGGTGAGGCCGACTGCCGCATAGCCGATGGTCGCCAGCACCAGCGGCCCGCCAAGGGCGGCGCCAATGCCGATCTCCTGCTGGGCGGTTGTGTTGCCCATCAGCAGGGCTGTCAGGGTCACGATACACTCGGGCAGCGCAGTACCCAGTGCCGCCAGCAGGGAGCCGGTCGCGCTTTGGGAGAGTTTGAAGTGGTGGCCGGTCCACTCGATGCCGTTGACGAAGTATTCGCAGGCAAGGTAGATGGTGACCGCAGAGACGAGAAATAACAGCAGGGTAATCAACATAATAGATACCGCCAGGCGAGCAGAATAACCGATGGACCCGACATGGCTCGCCCGGCTGGCGTGCATATCGAGGCCAAAGGTCTTGCAGAGCGATAGTGCCTATCGCCGCCCATGCCATGGATACGAGGATCCAAGAGTGTTGACATGGGCCCGGCCCGGAATGCGGGCGGGTTGCTACTCCCCAATGACTGAGGGGACGTTTTAGCAACGCGACCGCCGCCCCACAAGGCATATTAATGACAACCCATTCAATAAGTTGTAAGAGAATGTAACCTCGCCAGCGCTCCCTCCCCGCCGCTATTGCGCTGTTGGCACACCGATTGCTGTAGGTAGTTCACTATCCACAACAGTTTGGGAAGGATGAACAATGAAACGGTGGATCCAACATTTCTATCAACTGAACCGCCTCAATTGGCTGATGGTCTGGTTGTTACTCTGCTGCAGCATCATTCTGCTGTTTCCGGCCGGGCTGATGAAAGGGGCTGTCAGCCAGTGGGCTGCGGATCATGCGGCCTGGCTGGGAGTCGGCATGCTGATCGCCATCTCCTACTTCTGCAGTCAGGGCTTCCTGATCGCCTGGGAGTGGGCGTGCGAAGAGTGGCAGGCGCGCCGTCAGCAGGACCAGCTGGCCCAGATGATCGGCTTCCTCGACTTCAACGAGAAGGCTGTGCTGCGCGAGTTCGTGCTGCAGCGTAAAAGCGTCATAAACTTGCCGATCACCGAGCCCGCCGTCAAAAACCTGATGGATGCCGGTGTCCTCACCTACGCCTACGGCAAGCCGACCCGGGAGAAGGATGACGAGAACCAGATCCGTGCCCTGATGATCGCCCTGCCCGCCCGACCGCTGCTCACCTACAAGGTGCTGGGACTGTCGCGCGGCAAGATGAGCGACGAGCAGGTGGAGCAGATCATGAACGCCCGTCCCAAGTTCGCCCAGAAGGGGTTCCAGCGCTAACCGCCGCCCAGCAGCCAGATGCAAAAGAGCCGGACACTGTCCGGCTCTCTAATTTCTGCGCGACGTTCTGTACCATCCCTTGCGTCTTGCTGCGTCCTACCCCTTTAGGCTGGAGCAAAAGCTGACATCGTCCTGCACAGGATCATCGCTCATGCTGTGATAAAGCTCGAAGCAGGGACCATTGCCAAACTCCAGCCCGGCAGCAACGATGTCGCCGATATGCTCCTGCCAACGAGGGCCATACTGACTGCGGTCGGTAATAAGATAACGGGACTGGGCGTAACGACCGGCGGGAATAAGCTGGATCTCGACCGCTCCCATACCCACCGTCCCCGCAGGCACCGTCACCCCGATGTCAGTGCGACACTGGGCTGGCGGAGTCACCTCGGGGTTATCGTGATAGATGAAGATCCACTCCCCACCTTCCAGACCGCGGGCGCTGGCCCACTGATGCAGCTGACTACAAATGGGACCATACCCCTCGCCATAGGGGCCGGTGACACGCATATAAGCCAGAGTGCGGGCGTCCATCTCGATGGTTTTCATGGTATTGCTCCTTGCTGATGAGTGACCCTCAGCATAAGGATTCGGCTGCACAAGTGCGTGTCCATCCTTGCTCATCAAGTGTCCATTCTTGCTCTTGTCGCGGCGAAACTCTCCCGGCGTGCAACCATAGTAACGGCGAAATACCTTGGCAAACGCCTGGGAGCTGGCGAGCCCCGCCCCCAACGCAATGGCCGTGACACTGGCATCGGTATAGCAGAGCTGCCAAGCAGCCCGCTGGATGCGCAGACGACGACACATCTCCCCGGGCGTCTCCCCCGCCACAGCCGTAAACACCCGGTGAAAATGGTAGAAAGACAAGCAGGCACTGCTTGCCAGCGTTTCGATGGAGAGATCGGGATTCTGCTCCAGCGCCCGGATCACCGGGCGCAATCTGGCCTGATAATCGACCATACCGTTAGCGACTGGCGCCCCCCGCGACTCTGGCCATATAGAGCGCATCCACATAACGCCCCTGGCGGAAGGCATAGTCACGGGCTCGCCCCTCCTCGGTAAAACCGAACTTGCGATAAAGCGCCTGTGCGGCCTCATTGTCGGTATAGACGGTCAGCTCAATCCGGTGCAGGTTGAGCCAGTTATCGGCCAGATCCAGCGCCGCGGCCATCAGGGCAGAGCCAACCCCCTTGCCAGCCCAGTCATCCCGCACCCCCATGCCGATCCCGGCCACATGCTTGCGTCTGGGATTGGGTTCTACGTGCAAGGAGATCTGCCCCACCAGCAGCCCCTCTACCTCCGCCACCAAGGCGACCACATCACTGCTCTCCAACCGCTTCTGCCACTGGCTAAGGGGAGGTGTGGGCAGGTGCAGAGTGCCCGCCTGAGCATTGGGCATGGAATAGAGATCCCGCAAGGCGGGGGCATCGGCGGGTTCGGCATGACGGATAGTAATCTGCATATGAGGCTCCTTCTCGAAGCCTCCATCATGCAATATCCGGCGCGGTTACACATCCCCCAGCAACACCGATTTGTCTTGCCTATCAAAGAGCGAGGCAAGGCCCATTGGCCGAGCACGGCGCAGATCCGTAGGCTGACCCCATATCAACAAGGAGAGAAGCCATGACTGACAAGACCCTGCACAGCGCCAACGGCGCCCCCGTCGTCGACAACAACAACAGCCTCACCGCCGGCCCGCGCGGCCCCATCCTGATGCAAGATATCTGGTTGATGGAGAAACTCGCCCACTTCGACCGCGAGCGCATTCCCGAGCGGGTGGTTCACGCTAAGGGCTCGGGCGCCTACGGCACCTTTACCGTGACCCACGACATCAGCCAGTTCAGCAAGGCCGATCTGTTCAGCGCCATCGGCAAGCAGACCCCGGTCTTCCTGCGCTTCTCCACCGTAGCCGGTGAGAAGGGCGCCGCCGATGCCGAACGCGATGTACGCGGCTTCGCCCTCAAGTTCTATACCGAGCAGGGCAACTGGGATCTGGTGGGCAACAACACCCCGGTCTTTTTCATCCGCGATCCGCTGAAATTCCCTGACTTCATCCACACCCAGAAGCGGGATCCGCGCACCAACCTGCGCAGCGCCACCGCCGCCTGGGACTTCTGGTCACGCCATCCGGAATCCCTGCATCAGGTCACCATACTGTTCAGCGATCGCGGCATCCCCAAGAGCCTGCGGGAGATGAACGGCTACGGCAGCCACACCTTCAGCTTTATCAACGATGCCAACGAGCGCTTCTGGGTCAAGTTCCACTTCAAGACCGAGCAGGGCCACAGCTTCTACACCGATGAAGAGGCCGCCACCGCCGTCGGGCAGGATCGGGAGACCAGTCAGGCGGATCTGTTCAACGCTATCGAGCGGGGCGACTTCCCGCGCTGGAAGGTCTATGTGCAGGTGATGCTGGAGGCCGAAGCCCAGACTTACAACATCCACCCGTTCGACCTGACCAAGGTGTGGCCGCACAGCGACTACCCGCTGATCCCGGTGGGCATACTGGAGCTCAACCAGAACCCGGACAACTACTTCGCCCATGTGGAGCAGGCCGCCTTTACCCCGGCCAACGTGGTGCCCGGTATCGGCTTCTCGCCGGATCGCATGTTGCAAGGGCGACTCTTCTCCTACGGTGACACCCAGCGCTATCGCCTTGGCGTCAACCACGGTCTGCTGCCGGTCAACGCCCCGCGCTGCCCGTTCCATCACGGTGCCCATCGTGACGGTGCCATGCGGGCGGACAGCAATGGCGGCGCCAGCCCCAACTATCAGCCGAACCGTTTCGGTACCCAGCAGCCGAGCGAACAGCACGAACCGGCGCTGAGTCTGGAAGGGGCCGCCCTGCACTACGACTTCCGTGACTACGACAGCGACTACTACAGCCAGCCGGGCAACCTGTTCCGCATCATGGACGAGGGGCAGCGTTCACGGCTCGCCGCCAACCTGGCCCGCTCCCTCATCAATGTGGAGGATGACGCCATCGTCGCGGCCCAGCTCAAACACTTCGAGCAGGCCGACCCCGAGTACGCCAAACGAGTCGAACTGGCACTGGCCGCCTTGCAGCGCTAAGCCGCAAGCAGAAAAGATCTGCAAAAGCAAAACGGGGGCCTGATGGCCCCCGTTATCTTGCTATTGACGGTGAGAAATAGAAAACGGAGCCCGAGGCTCCGTTTTTTCAATGCTGTATCAATCCCGGACGGAACGCGCTTCGCGCTCTTCCCGCTCCCTTGCCAACAAGCGTTTGTACCACCAGCTACTGCGACGACGTTGTGCATTGGAAGAGCGACGAGCCATTTCTTAGGTTCCAGCCAAGAGAAGAAAGGAGCTGCATTATGCGACAGGGATCACGTCCATGTCTTTAGCTGGATCAAGAAAAGCCTCACTGACCCACGGAAATCGTCTTCTGATCTTTCGCACCACGGGTGGCAGGCAACACCACCGCAGGAGAACGCCAGGCCAGCGGGCCATTGCTCTCGAGGTCGTTCTGCGGGCCACACTCCAGCCAGATATCACCCTGCAGAATGCGGGCCCCTTCAGAATATTTCTGATCCGCAAACCAGCAGACCCGCTCGGGCAGCGAACCCAGTGGCAGCACCAGCTCGGGACTGGCAGACTCGCTCACCACAGTGGTTTTGGACGCGGCCAGAGCGGGGGCGAGCCAGAGGGAGGCCAGCAGGCAGAGCAGTACATTTTTCATGAGAGGGATCCTGTTGCGATGGGGGGCACTCTCGAAGAGTCGACCAGCCCCGTGGTTTACTTGACTGACAATCATACTGCCTGCTGGCATTGTGGAACCAATATGGTAGCCTGCCAGCGCCTGCGGGCAGTCTCTCGCTGCCACGCGCAAACTTCCGGTGAATTTGTCACGTCCTGACAAAATATAACCTTATTTATCAAATCGTTATTTGGATATTATCCCAATGCGTATCATGCCGTTGCTTCAGGCGGCCTGCCTGAGCCTGATGTTGTCCGCCTGCGTTGCCCCATTGCTGATGATGAGCCCCACCAGCCAGCTGATGTGGGCCCTGCTCAAGCCGCTGGTCGGCTTTGACCCGAACGAGGTCAATCTGTTCGAACAACCCCTGATCAAGGATCGGATGACCGCCATCCTTGGCCCCAATTACGACAGCACCATGCAGTTGCTCAAGACTGCCGACAAGTTACAGCAGGAGGGGCCGCTTTTCTATGTGGTCTCCGAGTATGCGCCCGTGCCGGATATCGCCAAGCAGGCGGGGATGGTGTGGAACTCGCAAACCAACCAGATGTCGGTATTGCTGCAAAAAGGGGATGGCACCACCCTGACCTTCGGCGAAAATCTGGCGGGCACGGCACCGACCTGGCCAACCTCCATGCAGGGCTGGCAGACCCCCGCCAGCCAGCTCACCCCGGCGACCAATGCCCTGACTGGCGCAGCGACCAGTCAGAGTAGCGCCTCCCCCTTCTCCCTTGGCAGCGCGCTGGGCACAGTGACCCGCGGCGTCACTGGCTCGCTGACCAACAGCGCCAGCCAGGCCATCAGCGGCGCAGCCGCCAACGCCACAGGGCAGGCCACCCAAGCTGTGAGCCAAAGCACGACCGCTCTTACCCGCACTGCAACCACCGCAGTCACCACGCCTGCCAAACAGGCAGCCAGCAGCGCAGCTGCCACCGTGACGCAGGAAGCCACCAAAGCGGTGGCCGCTCCCGCCAAACAGGCCGTCAGCAGCACCACTGCGACCGCGACGCAGGAAGTCTCCAAGGCCGTTGCCATTCCTGCCAAGCAAGCAGTCAGCAGCGCCGCTGCGACCGTGACGCAAGAGGCAACCAAGGCTGTTGCCTCTCCAGCCAAACAGACCGTCAGCAGTGCCGCGGCGACCGTGACACAGGAAGCCACCAAGGCTGTTGCCGATCCAGCCAAGCAAGCCGTCAGCAGCACTGCTGCCACCGTGACGCAAGAAGCCACCAAGGCCGTTGCCGTTCCTGCCAAACAGGCCGTCAGCAGCGCCGCTGCGACCGCGACCCAAGAAGCCACCAAAGCCGTTGTCGCTCCGGCCAAACAGGCAGTCAGCAGTGCCGCCGCTACCGTGACGCAAGAGGCAACCAAGGCCGTTGCCGCTCCAGCCAAACAGGCTGTCAGTGCAGCCTCTCATACGGCCGGAGAGAGCGTCGCCGATGCCGCCAGAGCGGCGGAAGCCAAGGCTCGCGCCAAAGCAGAGGCGGAGATGGAAGCCCTGCTCAAATAAACCGACAGGCCACCGCAAGGTGGCCTGTTTTTTATCCCGCTACCGGATCATGACGTTATGGAAAAGGCCACATAGACTGTTAGGTAACTACCCGCACAAGGAGTGCATCATGCGTCGTCTGCTCCCTGCTCTCGCCCTGTTTATCGCGCTCCCGGCTTCGGCACTTATCTACTATTCGGAGCAGAACATGCCACTCAATGGCCAGGATAAAAATGGTCAGCCTGTGGGATTGGCAGTCGAGTTGCTGCGCCTGATGTGGCGTGAAATGGGAGAGCCGGAGCAACCCATCCACTTTCTGCCCTGGGCCCGCGGCTGGTATCTGCTGACCCAGCAGCAAGAGGCCGTGCTCTTTACCACGGCGCACACCAAGGAGCGGGATCCCCACTTCCTCTGGGTCTGCCCCATCAGCCACTCCAGGGTCGCGCTGGTCGGCCGCAAGCAGGATGCCCCCAAAGTGGCCAGCAAAGCGGATCTCGCCAAGCTGCAGATTGGTGTGATGCAGGCAGATGTCGGGGAGCAGTTGCTGCTCAACCGCGGGATCAGCCCGGGCAATATGATGTCGGTAGAGCGCATGGATCAGGTGGTGCGCCAGCTCATCATGGCGCGCACCGATCTGGTGGCGGGCAACGAGGTGATGTTGCGCCATCAGGCCAAAGAGCTGGGTTTCCCCAGCGAGGATTTTGTCACCGTCGCGATCATTGAAGAGCAGGACAACTGCTTCGCCTTCAACCTGAGGGCAGACAAGCAACAGGTTGCCCGCCTGCAACAGGCGCTGGACAAGGTCAAACAGGGGGATGAATACAAGCAGCTGATGAAGCGCTACCAGTTGCTCAGTATCCTGCCCGAAACAACTCCCACCATCCCGCGCCTCGAGTAACCCCGGCCCGCCCTATGGCGGGCTCTCTCTATCTCCCGCCGATGACGCCTGCGATGCCTCCACCGGCGCCGTAATGAGGTGGTTCAGAAAGAGATTGAACAGCTCGGCCCGCGAGCCGAGCCGCAGCTTGCCATAGAGATGCTTGCGGTGATTCTTCACCGTGCCGCAGCCAATCCCGAGCTCCGCGGCAATCGCCTCCGTATCCAGCCCCTGCAGCAGCAACTCCGCCACCTGCCGCTCGCGCCGGGTAAGCCTATCGCCCCCGACACTCGACATAGCCTGCTCCACCGAGCTCCGGAGGCTGGCGCTGTCTGGCTGCGCCGTGCTCTGGGCCAGCAGCGGCTGGCTCTGCCGCCACTGCTGACGACAGAGCGAATGTACCAGCGGGAACAGCTGCTCCAGCCTTGCCAGCTCGTCACGACTGAGGGTACTGCGCTTGTCGAGTCGCCCCAGAAACAGCATCAGCGTCAGCCCGTCCCGCACCGGCAGGATCAGCCCCACCTCCTCCTGCCAGCCGGTGGCCTGATAGAAGTGGTGGCGATATTCGGGATCGAGCCGCCCTTGGGAGACCTGCGCCAGGGTCCAGACGCCGGCAGGCAAGCCCTGCTCCAGCGCCTGCATAAAGGGATCCTGACTGAAGTGGCTGGTGAGGTAGCGATCAAAGAGCAGGGCCCGCTGATGGTTGAGGTTGTCGTAGAGGTAGACGGGGCGCAGCCCCACCCCGAGCAGCAGGGCGCAATCAAACGCCACCTGTTGCTGGATCAGCCGCACCAGCGCCGCCGCAAAGGCGCTGCTGTGCAGGGCATCGACCACCTCGGTCATGCTGCGGGTCAAGGCATCTGTGGTGAATGGCTGGGTCATGGTGGCACGTTTCCGGTGACGGGGAGCGATTCCCCGCTATGGCTGAATGCTAGCACGAGAGTGGCAAAACTGTCCCTTAGGGGACATATCCGCCACCGGCCAGAACGGCGAGGATGACGGCTTTTCCCCCTGCTGTTGGAGAACCCATGATCAACCCCCACCTGCTCGATGAACTGACCGAGCGCGGCCTTGTGGCCCAGAATTCCGACCCCGCGGCCCTGGCCGATCATCTTGCCACCCCGCGCACCGTCTATTGCGGGTTCGATCCCACCGCCGGCAGCCTGCATATCGGTCATCTGGTGCCGCTCTTGATGCTGCGCCGCTTCCAGCTGGCGGGCCACACCCCGGTGGCACTGGTGGGCGGGGCAACCGGCCTTATCGGCGATCCCAGCTTCAAGGCGACCGAGCGCAGCCTCAACAGTGCCGATACCGTGCAGGGTTGGGTCGCCAGCCTGTCGGCCCAAATCAGGGCGCTGCTGCCCGCCGATGAGGGCCTGTCGGCCCCGCAACTGGTCAACAATGGCGACTGGATGGGGCAGATGTCCGCCCTCGATTTTCTGCGGGATATCGGCAAGCACTTCTCGGTCAACGCCATGCTGGCGCGGGAGTCAGTGCGCCAGCGACTGGCCCGCCCGGATCAGGGCATCTCGTTCACCGAGTTCTCCTACGCTCTGCTGCAATCCTACGACTTTGCGGTGCTGCACCAGCGGCTCGGTTGCACCCTGCAGATTGGCGGCAACGACCAGTGGGGCAATATCACCAGCGGCATGGATCTCACCCGTCGCCTCCATCAGGCGCAGGTGCACGGCATGACCCTGCCCCTCATCACCAAGGCAGACGGCACCAAGTTCGGCAAGACCGAAGGGGGCGCGGTCTGGCTCGATCCGGCGCTCACCTCCCCTTACGCCTTCTACCAGTTCTGGCTCGGCACCGCGGATGAGGATGTCTACCGCTTCCTGCGCTACTACAGCTTTATGTCACTGAGCGAGATTGATGCACTGGAGGCGGAAGACGCGAAGCGGCAGGGGCGCAAGCAGGCCCAGCAGGTGCTGGCCGATGAGCTGACCGAGCTGGTACACGGCAAGGCGGCGCTGGCAGCGGTGCAGCGCATCAGCGAGCTGCTGTTTAGCGGCGATGTGGCCCGCCTCGGCGAGAGCGATCTGGCCCAGCTGGCGCAGGATGGCATGCCGAGCAGCACCGTCAGCGGCGAGACGGATCTGGTCAGCCTGCTGGTCAGCTGCGGTCTGGCTAACTCCAGGCGCATCGCCCGCGAACTGCTGGCGGCGGGCGCCATCAGCCTCAATGGTGTGCTCAAGCAGGATGATCAGCTGAGCGCCACTGATCGGCTATTTGGTCGCTACCTGCTGCTGCGCCGGGGCAAGAAGCAGTATCACCTGGTGGAGTGGCAATAAGCCGCAGGGCGGGGAGCACAGCCTCCCCGCCCGCACCCAGAACCCCTTTTGAATCCCGAGTTGCGATCCCCCTCACAGCCTCTCCCGTCAGCAGCAACCATACTGGCACCGGCGAACATGGAGTACGCCACACAATCTGTTCCTCACGAATCAACAAGGATGCTGATGATGAAGAGATGGCTTCTGGTGCTGCTCTGCACCCTGCCCATGCTGGCACACGCCAGCGGATACACCCAGACCCGCTACCCCATAGTGCTGGTGCACGGCCTGTTCGGTTTCGACAAGCTACTCGGGGTCGATTACTTCTACGGCATTCCCCAGGCCCTGAGCCGGGATGGTGCCAAAGTCTACGTGGCTCAGGTATCGGCCACCGCCAGTTCGGAGCAACGGGGCGAACAGCTGCTCGCCCAGGTTGAGCTGCTGCTGGCTGCCACCGGCGCCGAGAAGGTCAACCTGATCGGCCACTCCCACGGCGGTCCCACCATCCGCTATGTCGCCTCGGTCGCCCCCGAGCTGGTCGCCTCCGCCACCAGCGTCGGCGGGGTCAACTACGGCTCCGAGATTGCCGATCTGGTGCGGGCCAATGCCGCCCCCGGCAGCGCTGCCGAGAAGCTGGCTGCCGCCGCGGCCCACGCCCTCTCCGGCATGATTTCACTGCTCTCGGGCGGGAGCCAGCTACCGCAAGATCCGGTCGCCGCCCTCGATGCCCTCACCAGCAAGGGGGCCAGCCAGTTCAATCAGCGCTACCCGGAGGGGCTGCCCAGCCGCTATTGCGGTGAGGGGCCGATGCAGGCGACCAACGGCGTCTACTACTTCTCCTGGAGCGGGCGCGGCAACCTGACCAATTTGCTGGATCCGGTGGATCCTGCGCTGGCGCTGACCGGAGCCTTCTTCAAGGAGCCCAATGACGGACTGGTCGGGGTCTGCAGCAGCCACCTCGGCAAGGTGATCGGCACCGACTACCGGATGAACCATCTGGACGAAGTGAACCAGTCCTTCGGCATCCACCATCTGTTCGAGACCGATCCGGTCACCCTCTATCGCCAGCATGCCAACCGTCTCAAGGAGCTGGGACTATGAAGATAGCCACCCTGCTCGTCGTGCCCTGCGCCATCACCCTGCTGCTTGGCGGGGTGTTGCTCTGGCCCACGGCTCCGACGGCAGACTCATCCCCCGCTCAAGCCAGCCAGCATGCACAGAGCCACCCGCACGATCCCGAGCAGGAGGCCGCCGATGCCCTGCAGGCGCGCTATCGCACCTTTGTCTCCGCCCAGAGCAGCCTGACGGTGCCCACCGAGATCTCCCTCGCCAGCCTGCAGATCCTGTTTGACGAGCGGGAGCAGCTGCGCCAGCAGAGCTTTACCCCGGCCGAGCAGGCCCAGCTGTTTGCCGAGGATCGACTGATGGAGCAGCTGACCCTGCGCCGCAGGGCGCTGGCGGAGGCGAGAGACAGCGACAAGTCGCAGCTGGCCAGCGAGCTGGATCTCTGGCTGGCGGAGCAACCGGACTGGTTTCGCGAGGCGGAGGCCAACAGCCGTCTGCTTGAGGAGTTGCAAGAGCTGGCGCAGATGGACCCGGCCAAACGGGAGGCTCTGCTGCTGGAGACGGGGGGGCCGGAAGCGGTGGATCGGATGCGCCAGCTGGAGCAGAACCGGCAAGGGTTCGAGGAGCAGCTCAGCGACTTTCTGGCCGAACTCAGGCAACTGCCGAACGAGGCCAGGGCCGAGCAGCAGCAGGAGCTGCTGGCCCGCTGGTTCGAGCCCGGACAGTGGCGCCGGGTCGAGGCGATCACCCGGCTCAAACTGGGGGAGCCACAAGCCGAATGAGAAGGGGGCCCACGATGGGCCCCCTTACTACTGCGCTTATTGCGGCTTGTTGGCACCCGGCAGCGGCTGCCAGGTGAGGCGGGTCACTTGGGTGCCCTGCACCTCGCACTTGAGGCTCAGCTCCTGCCACCCCTTATCCTGACGCAGGGAGACCTCTCCCTCGATCCCCTGCTCGCCAATCTTCAGCTTATCCTGCTCGAAGATCACCTTGTCGCCATGGGCGAGATCCATCAGCTTGTCGTTGCAGAGCCAGTGAGCGAGATCCGCCCCCTTCAGCTTGACGCCACCCTTGGCCGCCTTCTGCTCGGCCGCGCTCACCACAAACAGTTTGCTCAGCTCGGCGGCCCGCTTGGTGAGCCACTCCTGACGCTGCTGCATGCTCATTTTGCTGACGAACTCGGCGGGCTGGCCCTTCTCGTCCAGCCACTGGGTCAGCTTGCCGCTGTCGTCAAAGGCGAACTGGGCGGCGGGCTCTTTGACCCCGAACAGCTTGCCGCCCTTGAAGTAGTAGCGACTCTCCCCTTCCAGCTTGCCCAGCTCGTTCATGATGGGCACGGCGATGATGACGGGGGAGCCATCGATCCAGGCCTTGATATCGACGCCGTCATGGCTGAATTGACGGGTATCGAGGGCGCTCTCGGCCCCCTTCTCCATCAGGGTAAACTGCTCGGCGAGAGAAGCGGCCAGAGAAGGGAGGGAGCAGAATCCCAGGGTCAGCGCGATCGCTGTATTGCGCATTGAGTTGTACATAGCACTCCTGTGATGGGCCATCCGGCCCGTGGTTAACTCTCTGTCAGCCAGGCCCGCAGCCCTTCCCGGTGAGCATCGCTCAGGGGCAGGGATTGGCGGGCCCGGTAGTCAAAATGGATCAGGGTCGTTTCGGCGGTGACGGCCAGTTCGCCGCCCTGCCAGGCCTCCTGCCAGACCGTAAATGAGCTGGTGCCGATGCGGCGCACGCCAGTCTTGATGGTGACCGGCTGGCCGTAGAACAGCTCCCGTTTGAACTGCACCGTATAGCCCGCGATGATCAGATGCCAGTTATGCACATCCAGATCGGGGGAGAAGATCCGGAACAGGGGATCTCGCGCCGATTCGAACCAGACCCCCGGCACCGTATTGTTGATATGGCCGAGGGCATCCGTCTCCTGAAAGCGGGGTTGGATCTGCATTTCCAGCATGGGTTGACTCCTTGTCTCTTTGTTTCTGTCCTTGTCCGTTCATGGGACATCAGTGACCAATGGGTGGCAGCCGGGCATCACCAGCGGATCAGCATGTTACATGATACTGCTGGGCCAAGGACAGGGATGCCAGCGGCCCTGCGATACCGGCCAGCAGGTGTCGCAGCGCGGCGGATTGTAGGGCTGCACAGAAAAGCGGGCAGTAAAAAGCCCCGCACATCTTGGCTGTGCGGGGCTGGTGCAGATAACCAAACGGCTCGGGGACTAGCCGAGCAGATCGAAGCGATCCGCATTCATCACCTTGTTCCAGGCGGTGATGAAGTCACAGACAAACTTCTCCTTGTTGTCATCCTGGGCATAGACCTCGGCATAGGCGCGCAGCACCGAGTTGGAGCCGAACACCAGATCCACCCGGGTGGCCGTCCACTTCAGCGCGCCGCTGCAGCGATCGCGGATCTCGTAGAGATTGCTCGCTTTCGGTAGCCACTGGTAGCCCATGTCGGTCAGGTTGACGAAGAAGTCGTTGCTGAGTACCCCGACCCGATCGGTAAAGACCCCGTGCCCGGTACCGCCGTGGTTGGTGCCGAGCACCCGCATCCCGCCGACCAGCGCCGTCATCTCGCAGGCGGTGAGCCCCATCAGCTGGGCGCGATCCAGCAGCAGCTCCTCCGCCGTCACCACATAGTCCTGCTTCAGCCAGTTGCGGAAGCCGTCGGCCAACGGTTCCAACACCTCGAACGAGGCCACATCGGTCTGGGCCTGAGTGGCGTCCCCCCGGCCCGGCGCAAACGGCACGCTCACCGTCACCCCGGCGGCCTGCGCAGCCTGCTCGATGGCGAGGTTGCCCCCCAGCACGATGAGATCCGCGACGCTGACGCCACACTCGGCCGCCAGCTTGTCATAGACCGCCAGCACCTTCGCCAACTTCGCCGGTTCGTTGCCCGGCCAATCCTTCTGGGGCGCCAGCCGGATGCGGGCACCGTTGGCTCCGCCCCGCTTGTCGGAGCCACGGAAGGTACGGGCACTATCCCAGGCGGTAGTGACCCGCTCGCTGATGGAGAGGCCGCTGGCGGCAATCCTGGCCTTGACCGCCGCCACGTCATAATCGGCGCGTCCGGCTGGCACCGGATCCTGCCAGATCAGATCTTCTGTCGGCACATAGGGGCCGACATAGCGGCTCTTCGGCCCCATATCCCTGTGGGTCAGCTTGAACCAGGCGCGGGCGAAGGCGTCGGAGAAGGCCGCCGGATCATCGCGGAAGCGCTCGGCAATCTTGCGATACTCGGGGTCTAATTTGAGCGCCATATCGGCATCCGTCATCATGGGTTTGCAGCGGATCGACGGGTCCTCCACATCCACCGGCATATCCTCTTCGGCGATATTGATCGGTTCCCACTGATGGGCCCCTGCCGGAGATTTTTGCAACCACCAGTCGTACTTGAACAGCAGTTCGAAGTAACCGTTGTCCCACCTGGTCGGGTGGGTGGTCCAGGCCCCCTCGATGCCGCTGGTCACAGTGTTGCGGCCGATGCCGCGGCTGTGGTGATTGATCCAGCCGAGCCCCTGCTCTTCGAGGCTGGCCCCTTCCGGCTCGGGCCCGAGCTGTTTGGCGTCGCCGTTGCCGTGGGCCTTGCCGACGGTGTGACCACCGGCGGTCAGCGCTACCGTCTCTTCATCATCCATCGCCATGCGGGCAAAGGTGACCCGCATATCCTGCGCGGTTTTCAGGGGATCGGGCTGGCCATCCACCCCTTCCGGGTTGACGTAGATAAGCCCCATCATCACCGCCGCCAGCGGGTTTTCCAGATCCCGCTCGCCGGAGTAACGACCGCCCGGCTTGCCGCTGGGCGCCAGCCACTCCTTCTCCGATCCCCAGTAGATATCCTTCTCCGGATGCCAGATATCCTCGCGGCCAAAGGCGAAGCCGAAGGTCTTGAGCCCCATGGACTCATAGGCCACAGTGCCCGCCAGAATGATCAAATCGGCCCAACTGATCTTGTTGCCGTACTTCTTCTTGATGGGCCACAACAGGCGACGGGCCTTGTCGAGGTTGGCGTTATCCGGCCAGGAGTTGAGGGGGGCGAAACGCTGGTTGCCACTGCCGCCACCGCCGCGACCATCGGCGATGCGGTAAGTCCCGGCCGAGTGCCAGGCCATGCGGATCATCAGACCGCCGTAGTGGCCCCAGTCGGCGGGCCACCACTCCTGACTGTCGGTCATCAGGGCGGTCACATCCTGCTTGAGGGCCGCCATATCGAGCCCCTTCAAGGCTTCCCGATAGTTGAAGCCGGCCCCCAGCGGATTGGTCTTGGTATCGTGTTGGTGAAGAATGTCGAGGTTGAGGCTCTTCGGCCACCACTCCATTCTGGACGTCTCGACGGAGGTGGTTCCCCCGTGCATGACCGGGCATTTTCCTGCGGAACTGTCTGAATTGTTGCTCATCGTTTTCCTCATTTGCTCTGCTGTCCATAACCTGAAACAGCATGGCACAGAGGCGTGACACAAACTGTGCAGCAGCGGCCGATTTACGGATCTTTCACGCAAGCGGCCACGGAGCGCCCGTCAGCCGCGACAGAAATTGGACGAACTATGGCGCCTCTGCGGGCTGATCGGGCGGCTCGGGCCGCAGCCAGGCGCTGCGAAAATCGAACCAGCCGAGCGCCGTCATCCGCACCCCGTGCACGCCGACCCGGCTCTCCAGCTCCAGCCAGTGGTGAAACAGCGGCACAAACCAGCTCTGCTGCTGCACTGTTGCCAGCAGGGCGCGGGGGCCTGGCTCCTCACCGCTGGCGCGCCACTGCATCAACCCTTGCCACAACTCATGCTGACTGCTCCACACCTTGCGCAGCAACGGGGTGCCCTGCAACCAGGCGTAGGGGGCAAAGGGGCCGGCATGTTCGAGGTTGAGGGTGCCGAGCCAGAGATCCACGTCTTCATCCTCGCCACTCACCCAACGACCGTAATCGAGGGTGCGCACCTCCAGCCGGATCCCCTGTTCGGCCAGCAGGCTGCTCATTGCGTTGGCGCATTCGTTGAACTCCAGATGCTGGTTGAAGCAGGCGAGCACCAGTCTTCCCGGCAACTGCGCCGGTCTGGGCAAGGGCGCGGGTAGCGCTTCGCGCCAGTGGGGCAGCAGGCCGAGGGCGCTGGTCCAGCCCCGTTGCAACTCGGGGGCGACCCGCCCCATCAGGGCCACCGGATTGAGCAGTTGGCCGAGCCACTGGCGCAGGGCGGGATCCTGCAAGGATCCGGAACGATCGTCCTGCAGCAGGAAGTAGCAGCCCGATTCGAGCTCCGATTCGCCACGCATGGTGCCGAGCTCAGGGCTGTCGCGCCCCAGCTGCAGGTGGGTCTCCAGTCGCTCCGCCAGCTCCGGCAGCATCCAGATATCGATCTCGTCGAGCAGGGCCCGCAGGCCGAAGTAGTCGTCAAACGCCGCAAGGCAAAGATGCAGGGGATCGTTGGCGGCCACCCGGTAAGGGCCGGTGCCCACAGGTTGCAGGGCAAAGCCCGCCTCCCCCTTGAGCTCCCGTGGCAAAATGGTCGCCACCGGCTCGGCCAGCAGGTGGGGCAGCCAGGGATCCGGGCTGTCGAGATAGAGATCCAGCGTACGCGGCCAGGGGCTCTCCAGCCGAGTCAGATGGGAAAACAGCGGGCGATCCCGCAGGGCCAGCAGACTCTCCATCACATCTTCCACCACCAGCTCGCGACCGTGGTGAAAACGCACCGCCGGGCGCAGATAGAAGCGCCAGTGACAGGGGCCCAGACACTCCCAGTGGTGGGCCAGATCCCCTTCGATTTCCCCATTTTCCTCATTTCGCCGGGTGAGGCCGTTGAAGATCTGGCGGCTCAGGTGAATTTCGGAGCGGCGCATCGGGCCGGTGGGCAGCAACTGCGGCAGCGGCCGGTAGTAGGGCACCCGCAGGATCTGGCGCCCCTCGCGGGTGGCCTGACCGAGCTGTTCGATCAACAGCGGAGTGAGCAGATCGAGGCGATCTTCGGCCAGCCGTACCGCCTGCGCCAGCTGGCCCTGACTGAGCAGATCCCGCAAGCGGCGCCGGGTCAGGCTCTCCTGACTGTCGAGCAGGGTGAGCCGGGAGCGCCGCCCCCGCCCCGCTTCCGCCGACCAGCTGAGCCAGCCCTGATCCTGCATCCGCCGCAGCAGCAGGCGGGCGTTGCGCGGGGTGCAGCAGAGCAGATCCGCCACCTCGGCGAGGCTGATCTCCCGCTCGTCGCTGCCAAGCAGCTGGGCGAGTCGTTGAAATTGCTGGTAAAGGCGACCGGTCGGCATAAAAGAGGAAATCCTGTTGCTATAAGTCATCAGTTTTTACTTCCTCATTTTAGCTCAATACTGCTGATAAACGTGAGAACCACAGCAGAGGAGCACCATCATGAGCCACGCCAACCCCCTCAAACCGAACCGGATCCAACAGACCTTGCGCCGTTACTTCAAGCGGATCCTGCCACGCCCGCTGCCGCTTATCGAGGATCCCATGCAGCAGCTCAACCGCCTGATGCAGTGGGACATGAACCAGATCGATGACAAGGAGTATCGCCGTCGCCTCTGAGTGTGAGCCATGCCAGCCACTCGGGCCACGCATCCCCTGCGGGCGACATTGCTTTGCCGGATCTTGCTGTTTACATCGGCCACGGGCCTGATAGATTGGACGTCTATCCATCTATAACTGCAACAAGCAACATCCAACAAGGAGTGTGTGATGAAAGATGCGACCCTGGCCCTGCACCACGGCTTTTCCAACGACCCCACCACCAAAGCGGTCGCCGTGCCCATCTACCAAACGGTGGCCTACGAATTCGAGAGCGCCCAGCACGGGGCGGATCTGTTCAATCTGGCGGTGCCGGGCAACATCTACACCCGCATCATGAACCCCACCAACGATGTGCTGGAGCAGCGGATGGCCGCGCTGGAAGGGGGGATCGCCGCACTGGTGGTCTCGGCAGGTTCCGCCGCCATCACCTACGCCATTCAGGCGCTGACCGCCGCCGGTGACAACATCGTCTCCACGCCCCAGCTCTATGGCGGCACCTACACCTTGTTCGCCCACATGCTGCCGAGTTTCGGGGTCGAGGTGCGCTTCGCCAGGGATGACAGCGCCGAAGCCATCGCCGCCCTGATCGACGACAAGACCAAGGCAGTCTACTGCGAGAGCATCGGCAACCCGGCGGGCAACATCGTCGATCTGGCCGCGCTGGCCAAGGCCGCCCACGCCCGTGGTGTGCCGCTCATCGTCGACAACACGGTCGCCACGCCGGTGCTCTGCAAGCCCATCGAACACGGCGCCGACATCGTGGTACACAGCCTGACCAAATATGTCGGCGGCCACGGCAACTCGCTGGGTGGCGTCATCGTCGACTCGGGCAAGTTCCCCTGGGCGGATCACGCCGAGCGCTTCCCCCAGCTGACCAAACCCGAACCCTCCTACCACGGAGTGGTCTATACCGAGGCCTTTGGCCCGGCCGCCTTTATCGGGCGGGTACGCACCGTGCCGCTGCGCAATACCGGCGCGGCGCTGGCGCCGATGAACGCCTTCCTGCTGCTGCAAGGGCTGGAGACCCTGAGCCTGCGGATGGAGCGCCACGTCGACAACGCCCTGCGGGTCGCCAACCACCTCAAGCATCATCCCAAGGTGGCCTGGGTCAGCTACGCCGGTCTGCCGGGTCACCCTCACTATCTGCTGGCAGAGAAGTACATGGCCGGCCGCCCCTCGGCCATTCTCTCGTTCGGTCTGAAGGATGGTTATGAAGCGGGCGTGCGCTTCTACGATGCGCTCAAGATCTTCAAACGACTGGTCAATATCGGCGATGCCAAGTCGCTGGCCTGCCACCCCGCCTCCACCACCCATCGCCAGCTGAGCGAGGAGGAGCAGGCCAAGGCTGGCGTGAAACCGGAGATGATCCGGCTGTCGGTCGGGATCGAGGCGATCGAGGACATTCTGGCGGATCTGGATCAGGCGCTGGAGGCCTGAGTCAGTCAACGAGGGAGCGGGCATCAAGCCCGCACTTTTTTACTGCCGGTGAACCGCCCCCCCTCGCCCGTTCGTATACCCCATCCTGCCACCGAATCGAGGTCGTTATGATAGTCCTGCACCACCTGAACAAATCCCGCTCCCAACGCATCATCTGGCTGCTCGAAGAGCTGGGCCAGCCCTATGAGATCAAGGCGTATCAGCGCGATGCCGCCACCTTTCTGGCACCGCCCGAGCTAAAAGCCATCCATCCCCTCGGCAAGTCGCCGGTCATCGAGTTCGACGGACGGGTGCTGGCGGAATCAGGCGCCATCACCGAGTACCTGATCGCCCGCTACGCCGCCGAGCGGCTGGCACCGGCACCAGATAGCCCGGAGTATCCCGAATATCTGCAGTGGCTCCACTTTGCCGAGAGCTCCGGCATTCTGCCGCTGCTGCTCGACATGTTCGTGCGCAAGGATGGCAGCCCGATGCGCTTCCTGCCGGACTACGCCAAGGCGGAGTGTGCCAAGGTGCTGGGCTACCTCAACGATGTACTGGCGAATCGCCACTATCTGGTGGGGGATCGCCTCTCCGGCGCCGACATCATGAACTCCTTCCTGGTGGATCTGCTGGCGCAAAGCGGCCAGCTGGCCCACTTCCCGCACCTGCAAGCCTATTGGGAACGCCTCAATACCCATCCGGCCCGTCAGAAGGCGGTAGAGCTGGAGCGCGAGCTGGATCAGCGCCCCTGACCGAACAACCATCATGCAAAACGCCCCGACTGTCGGGGCGTTTTTGTTATGCAGCGGGCTGCGGTTTACTTGGTCGCGGGCACCTTGTCCCGGCGCGACTTCCACCACCAGCGCAGCCGGATCTGAGAAATGAGCATCCCTGCCAGCATCAGGGCACAACCGGCAATGGCGCGCTCGTCCAGCGTCTCCCCCAGCAGCAACACGCCCCCCACGGCGGCAAAGACGGTCTCCAGACTGAGGATGATGGCGGCGTGGGCCGGATGAGCACCCCGCTGCCCCACCACCTGCAGAGTATAACCCACCCCGACCGATACCAGTCCGGCATAGAGCAGCGCCTGCCAGCCAGCTACTGCACCAGCCACAGTCGGGGTTTCGATGACAAAAGCAGTGGCGAGGCTGAGCAGGCCGCAGACTACGAACTGCACCCCGGCTAGCTTGATGGGAGCAACCCGGTTGGAGTAGTGATCCACCAGCAGCAGATGCACGGCCCAGAACAGGGCACCAACTACCTGCAACAGATCGCCAAAGCCGATGGTGAACTCGTCGGTGACGCTCAACACATAGAGTCCCGTCAGAGCAATCAGGGCACCAATCCAGGTATTGATGCCGCTCTTGTGGCGCAGCAGCAGCCCCAGTACCGGCACCAGAATGATGTAGAGCCCGGTGATGAAACCGGCCTTGGCGGCGGTGGTATAGAGCAGTCCCACCTGCTGCAGGGAGGCGGCACAGAACAGCACCAGCCCGGCCAGCACACCACCGATCAGCAGCTGGCGATGGTCGCCCGCAACGGCAACAGGTTGTCGGGATTTGAGCCACCAGAGCAGCGGCAGCAGGGAGAGGGCGCCGAGCAGAAAGCGCAGGCCATTGAAGGTATAGGGCCCCATGTGATCCATCCCGAGGCGCTGAGCGACAAAGCCCATACCCCAGATGGTGGCAGCCATCAGCAACATCAGATTGGAGCGCATGGCGATTCTTCCTTAAATCGGCGCGTGACGGGTTATCCGATCCAAGATACCCGCCTCCCTATCCTCTTGTCTCCACTCTTTGTCTTCGCTCTTGCTCTCAACGCGCTGCATCGCACTGCTTTTAAGCACCGCGAGAGCTAAAGCAGCGAGGGCTTGGTGAACACGGCCAACAGGGCAATCAGTAGCAGATTGCCCCGCAGGATCCACACCACCCGGAAGTGCTGCTGGATGGAGATCATCGGCGCCTTGCCCAGACGCAGGGCGCGACGCCAGCGATAGAAGAGGCGGCTGGGATAAACGAGGGAGCCGACAATCAGCAGAAACAGCCCCATCTTGAGGCCGTGGGCAGGATGGGCAAAGATCTCTGCCACCGAGCTGGCATGCTCAAGGGCCAGCAGACACCCGGTGGCAAAGATGGAGAAGAGCGCCAGTGCAGCCACCCCATCTGCCAGCAGCAGGTGGCGCACTCGCAGCATGTTCAGGCCGCGCCGAAAGATCAGATACTCGACACAGAGGGCAAGGATCAGCACCGCTATGCTGCCATAATGAATCATTGAGAGCAGAGTGTGGTTCAGCATCGGAAACATCTCATTTTCTGCCTTTAGACGAGCCGCACAGCATCATATATGCTGGTGTCACCCGAGACGAAAAGGATCTGTTCATGTCCCCCGCCAAGCCCAAGAACACTTGGTCTTTGATCACCCGCATGCGGCTGGGCCTCCTCTTGCTCTTTATCCCTGTGTTGCTGCTCGGCAGCATCTACTACCTGCATATGGAGCGCACCCTGCGCCACGAGCAACAACAGAACCTGATTGCTCGCAACACCCAGTATTTCCATACCCTGATCGAACCCTATCTAGCGACCCTCAAACGCCAGTTTACGCTCATTTATCAGCAGGTAAATTATCAGGATTTCAGCGGCCCGGAGATCCTTAACGGCGAGCGCTACCTGCAACAGTGGCAGGCCTATCACAAGGTGATGGAGCTCGATTACGTCTACGTGGGCACCGAGCATCGCAAGATGCTGATCCACCCCTCCTGGCAGGCCGACGAGAAGTTCGATCCCAGAACCCGCCCCTGGTATCTGCTGGCATCCAGCCATCCCGGACAGATTGTCTGGACTGATCCTTATTACGACTACACCTTGGGCACTCTCACCATGGCGCTGGCCAGGGTAATTGAAGATCCTGACGGCAAGCGGGTTGGCGTACTCTCGCTGGATACCCAGCTCACCCCCCTCACCAGCTGGCTCAACAACAAGCATGATGAGACTCACCCTCTGGGGGCTGGCTATCAGATCCTGCTCAACCATGACGGACTGGTGCTGGCCCATCAGGATCGCGAAAGGGTATTCAAACCCCTCGCCCACCCCGACTGGCTGGCCCGGATGCAACTGCCGCAGGGCTTTTTCCTCGATGATGCCAGCGGCCTGATGGTCTCCTACTACCGCATCCCCGAGCAGCGCTGGATCCTGCTCAGCGTCGAGCCGACTGCCAGCATGCAGCAGGTGATCGACAGCGTCTCCATCAACGTGCAGCTGATGATTGCCGTCGCCTGCATTCTCTATCTGCTGCTGGCCCTGCTCTGGTCCCGTTACTTCCGCCGCATGCTGGGGGAGATCACCCTGCTGATCCGCGCCAGCCGCTCTGGCGGTATCGCCTACAACGGCCGCCGTATGCTGGAGCTGGCCAAGGTCTATGAAGAGATGGATGCCGCCAGCCAGGACTTTGCCCAGATCCGCCTGCAAGCCCATCAGGACAAGCTCACCGGGCTCTACAACCGTCGTTTCTTCGACGAGTGCCTGCAGAAGCAGCTCAACAGTGGCGCCCCCTTCGGGGTGGTGATGTTCGATCTGGATGATTTCAAGCGGGTCAACGATACCCACGGCCATCAGGCGGGGGATGTGGTGCTCAAGCGGGTGAGCAAGCTGGGCATGAATCTGTTCCACGAGTGGGGCTGGTTCTGCCGCTATGGCGGCGAGGAGCTGGTGCTGATCTTCCGTTACGGCGAAGAGCAGCCGATGCTTCCCTCCCTGCTGGAAGCGTTCCGGCTCGGGGTGGAGCAGCTGGAGTGGCGCGAACCCGGTCTCACCATCACTATCAGCGGCGGGGTGGCCTTCAGCCGTTCCGGGCTCTCGGCCAAAGAGCTGGTGGAGCTGGCCGACAAGGGGGTCTATCAGGCCAAGCGGGAGGGGAAAAACCGTATCTGCTTCCCGCAGCGCCACGCCCCTCACCAGAGTGCCGAGGAGGACATTCCCGCCTTTGGCGAGCCCCGACAACAAACCAACGAAGGGTAGCCCCAGCAGCCAGCATCAACCACAACGCTGTCCGCAAAAACAAAGAGAGAGGCTCCTGCCTCTCTCTTTGTTTTTCGTGCTTTTTGCCGCACGTTAAGCCTGTGTGGCGCGCGACTCAGCGCTGCCACTCGCACACCGGCCAGCCCAGTTCCTCGGCTTGCTGGCGCAGCGCGGGGGCCGGATTGACCGCATGGGGATGGCTCACCGCCCGCAGCATCGGCAGATCGTTGTGGGAATCGCTGTAGCCAAAGCTCCCCTGCCAGAGGTGGTCCCTGCCGGCAAAGAGCTGGTTGATGCGGGCCACCTTGCCCTCGCGAAAGCTGAGGGTGCCGCGGGTCTGGCCGGTCAGCATCCCCTCCTCCTCATCGAGCAGGATGGCGACGCAGTGATCCATCCCCAACATCTTCGCCATGGGGGCGACCAGATGATCGCCGGAGGCGGAGATGAGCACCAGATCGTCGCCCCGCTCCCGATGCCATTCGATACGCGCCAACCCCTCGGGGTAGAGGCGCTCGCGCAGTACCTGCTCGGCAAAGCGGGTAGAGAGCGAGTCGAGCCACTGGCGCGTCTTGCCCGCCAGCGGTTGCAGGGTGAAGGCCATGTACTGGTGCATATCCATCTTGCCCTGATGGTAGAGGGACATCATGGCCTGCTCCTCCGCGATCATGCTGGCGGGGGCCAGCTCCTCGGCCACCATGTACTCCAGCCAGAGGCTGGCGGAATCCCCCGCAATCAGGGTCTCGTCCAGATCAAACAGTGCCAGTGCCATGAGGGCTCCTTGCGGTAACAACGAAAATGAAACGAGGCGTCATGCTACCTCACAGAATTGATCCCGGGCCACCGCCAGGGTCACGGCACTGCCGGGTGCCAGCAGATCGCCAGCCGAACGGTTGAGGCAATCCACCGTCAACAGCCCCGCCTCGCACTCCACCTGATAGCGGATGACGTTGCCGAGCAGCTGTTGCTGGCGAATGATGCCGGGCAGGCTGGGCTCGCTGCTGGCCGCCCCTGCGGGCAGCAGGGTAATGGACTCTGGCCGCAGCGCCAGCTTGCCCTGAAAACGGGGGCCAAACAGCGACTTGCCCTGCTCGGCGCCAAGCAGGTTGTAGTTGCCGATAAAACCCGCCACAAACTCGCTGGCGGGACGGGTATAGATCTCCTCCGGCGTGCCACTCTGGACGATGGATCCCTTGTTCATCAGGAAGATCCGATCCGACATGGTGAGCGCCTCCTCCTGATCGTGGGTCACGAAGATGGTGGTGAGCTCAAGGCGCTGCTGGATCTCGCGGATCTGCTGGCGCAGGCTGCGGCGGATGCGGGCATCCAGCGCCGAGAGCGGCTCGTCCAGCAGCAGGATCCGCGGCTGCACCACCAAAGCCCGGGCCAGTGCCACCCGCTGGCGCTGACCGCCGGAGAGCTCGGCCGGATAGCGGCGCTCGAAACCGGTCAGCTCCACCAGCGCCAATGCCTCCTGCACGCTGGCCGCCAGCTCCCGCCCCGGCTGGGGTTTCATCTTGAGGCCGAAGGCCACGTTGTCCCACACCGTCATGTTGGGGAAGAGCGCATAGCTCTGGAACACCATGCCGATGCCCCGCTTCTGGGGCGCCTGCCAGGTGATCTCTTCACCGGCCACCCGCACCTGACCGCCATCCACCGGGGTGAGCCCGGCCAGCGCCCGCAGCAGGGTGGATTTGCCGCAGCCGGAGGGGCCGAGCAGGGTCACCAGCTCCCCCTTGCGGATGCCGAATTCGATCCCCTCGAACACCGGCGTATCGCCGTAGGATTTGTGCAGTTGATTCACTTCTAAATGAAACATCTTGGATCACCGATGAAATCTGTTGGCCGCCCAGGTGAGCAGCAGGGTCAGCAGGAAGTAGCTCATCACCAGCGCACTGGTGAAGTGGCCAGAAGTGGCGCGCATGTTGTAGAGGTAGACCTGCAGGGTCTCGTAACGGGTGCCCACCAGCATGTTGGCAAACACGAACTCGCCGAGCAGGAAGGAGAGAGAGAGAAACAGCGCCGCCAGCAGCCCCTTGCGCAGGCAGGGGATCACCACCAGCAGAAAGGCGCGCCGACTACTTGCCCCCAGCAGATGGGCGGCATCCATCAAATCCCTGAGCGGTACCCCTTGCAGGCTGTTGGCCAGCGCCCGGTACATAAAGGGGAGCACCACGGTGAACCAGGTGCCGATCAGGATCCACGGCGTGCCGATAATGGGCAGCACGCCGTCGGCATAGATCTGCAGCAGCCCGACTGAGGAGACCACTGGCGGCACCGCGAAGGGGAGCAGGATCAGCAGGTTCATCCAGGGATCCAGCTTGGGGAAGTAGTAGGCCACCACCAGCACGGTCGGCACCAGCACCAGGGTCCCCAGCAGCAGGGTGGCGAAGCAGACCAGGAGGCTGCGGCCAAACGCCGCCAGAAAGCGCGGGTCGCCCCACAGCTTGAGATACCAGTCGAGGGTGAAGCCATCCGGCAGCAGGGTCGCCCCCCAGCGGGTGGAGATCGAATAGAGGAAAGTGGCCAGCAGCGGCAGCAGCAGGGTGGCGACCAGCCCACCCAGCACCCACTTGGGCCAGCGCGGCGTCAAATCATGCATGGGATTGCCCCTTGTTCACATAGCTCTTTTTCAGCAGCCACTGGTTGGCGGCCGTCACCACCCCCAGCAGCACCATAAGGATCACCGCCAGCGCTGCCGCCATATTGGGTTCGAGGAAGATATCGCCGGAGACCAGACTGGCCACCCGGATGGTCACCAGATTGAAGTTGCCGGTGGTGAGGGCATAGGCGGAGGCATAGGCCCCCACCGCGTTGGCAAACAGGATGATCAGGGTGCCGAGCAGCGCAGGTGTCAGCACCGGCAGTGCCACGTGCCACACATACTGCCCCTTGCTCGCCCCCAGCAGCGCGGCCGCTTGCGGCCACTCATCCTGCAGCGCATCGAAGGCCGGGTAGAGCAGCAGCAGGGCGAGCGGGATCTGGAAGTAGGTGTAGATGAGGATAAGGCCCGACCCCGAGTAGAGGTTGAAGCCGTCGATCAGCCCCCAGGATTTCAGCAGCAGGGTCACTGCACCATTGATGCCGAGAATGATGATAAAGGCGAATGCCAGCGGCACCCCGCTGAAGTTGCCGGTCATGGTGACAAAGGCCAACAGTACCCGCTTGACCCGCTCGCCGCTGTGGCGCAGCGCCGCCGCCCCGAGGGTGCCGATGGCAAGCCCCGCCAGACTGGCGATACCGGCAATGCGCAACGAGTTGCCGAACGATTGCAGGTAGAAGGGGGAGCTCAAAATCTCCCGGTAGTAGTCGAGGCCCCAGCCATCGGGGGTCTGAAAGCTGCCCACCAGCACCCACACCATGGGGGCGAGCTGGAACAGGATCATCAAGAGGATAAACGGCAGCAATACCAGTGCGGGCAGCCAGTGGCGGCGCGCCCGGAGCTTGGTGGCCACGGGTTGATCCGCGAGGATCTCGGTGGTGGCAGGCATCATCAGTGCACCTCGCGCATAAAGGCGGCCTTGAGCAGCAGTGGCGCTGCCGGCTTGTCGTGGGGAATGCCCAACAGATCGGCCATCAGGGCGCAGAGCTGGGTCTGGGCGATCGCCACTCCATCCGGCCAGCGCTCGATAAAGGCATCGCCAAACAGCCAGAGTGGCACGGTGCGCTCTTCCGGCAAGGTGCCGCCGTGGCTCAGGTCGTTGTTCATGCCGTGATCCGAGGTGATCACTACCTGATACCCCTCCGCCAGCCACTGGGGCAGCAGATCGGCCAGCAGGCTGTCCATGCGGCGCGCCTGATTGCGGTACTGGCGGGAATCGAGGCCAAACTTGTGGCCCGCATCGTCCACCCCCATCGGGTGGATCAGCAAAAAATCGGGATCGTACTGGCTGCGCAGCCATTCCCCATCCATCAGCAGATGGCTGTCGGGATAGTTGTCATCCCAGTAGAAGCAGGCGTGCTGAATGGGCAACTGCTCGTCGTGAGTAAAGCGATCGCGGGCTGCCAGCCAGGGACTGCGGTTGTAGAGTTCGCTCACCCAATGGTAGGCCGCCGCTGCGGTGCGTTTACCCGCGGCGCGGGCCAGATGGAAGATGGAGTCATGCAGACTGAGGCGACTCACCCCGTTGTGGGTGATGCCGCTCACCACCGGCGACACGCCGGTCAGGATGCACTCGTAGAGAGGCCGGGAGAGAGACGGCAAGGCAGCATTCAGGGTCGTATGCAGGCCCCGCCCCGCCTCCACCATGCCACCGAGGTAGCCCATGGTGTGGGCTACCTCGGCTGCCAGACCATCCACAAGTACCACTATCACCTTGTGTTGCACTGGATTCCCTTACTGCATGTTGATCATGACGGTTTCTTGCCACTGGCGCGGCAGGGCTTTGGAGCTCTGCTCCCAGGCGGCGTGATCCTGCACCGGCTTGGCATTGGCGTACTGCTCGGCTGGCAGCAGCTTGGCCTTCACGTCATCCGGCAGGGTCACATTGCTGCGGATCGGGCGGGCGTAGCCACGGGCCAGGTTGATTTGACCGGCATCGGAGAGGATGTATTCCCGCGCCAGTTTGGCGGCGTTGGGGTTCTTGGCCCACTTGTTGATGATGGTGGTGTAACCGGCGATGACTGAACCGTCGCTCGGGATCACCACATCAAACTTCTTGGGGTCGATCTGGTCGCGGTAGTTCAATGCGTTGAAATCCCACAGCACACCCACTTCCACCTCGCCCTTCTCGATATTGGCGATGGTGGGATCGTTCAGGGAGAGACGACCCTGCTTGGCCAGCTGACCAAACAGCTCCAGCGCGGGCTTGAGGTTCTTCTCGCTGCCGCCGGTGGCATAGGCCGCCGCCAGCACGCCGTTGTTGGCCTGGGAGGCTACGCCCACATCACCCAGGGTCACCTTGTAGTCGCCACCCAGCAGGGACTGCCAGCTGGTGGGGGCGGCCTTGACCAGATCCTTGTTGATCAGGAAGGCGATGGTGCCGGTATAGGCCAGCATCCAGTGACCGTCGGCGTCCTTGGCCCAGTTGGGAATGTCAGCCCAGGTGGAGGGCTTGTAGGGCTGGGTAACACCCTGCTTGACCGCAACCGGACCGAAGGCGCCGCCCACATCGCCGATATCGGCGGTGGCATTGGCCTTCTCGGCGGCGAACTTGGCGATCTCCTGCGCCGAGCTCATGTCGGTATCCTGATGCTTGATGCCGTAGATGCTGCCCAGCTGCTGCCAGGTATCCTTCCAGTTGGCCCAGCTGTCGGGCATGCCGATGCTGTGGAGCTGGCCTTCGCCACGGGCGGCCTTTTCGAGATCCGCGATATTTTCGGCGGCAAACAGCGGTTGACTGATGGCCACCAGGGCCAGTGCACTTGCGATCACGCTTTTCATCATCCCATCCCTCTGGACTAGGTCAGTTAAGGTTCGAGAGGGATGCTAGAGGGGAATTATGACGGTGGCGGGGCGCTTTAATGGCAGTTTGATGACAATCACCCTGTCATGGCGCTGTCATCCACAGCGGTTACAACTCTGAACCCGAGTGAGGCTGGACTATTCCAGTAAGGGATTGGCCAGCCACCCGCCTTCTGAATAAGCAACAGGGACAAGAGTGTGACCGAGCCGAGATTGAGCGAGCAGAGAGTGAACGAACAGAGCATGGCCGATGGCCGCGTCTCCTCCAAGTGCGAACAGATTTGCCAGACTCTGCGCCGCTATATCGGCAGCGGCCAATTGGGGGCCGGGCAGCAGCTGCCCGCCGAACGGGCACTGAGCGAGCGTTTCGCCACCACCCGCATCACCATCAAGGAGGCGCTCTCCAGCCTCGAAGCAGACGGCCTTATCTACCGTGCCGAGCGGCGCGGCTGGTTTGTGGCGCCACCCCGCCTCACCTACGATCCCGCCATCCACACCCACTTTCACCAGTGGATCGGCGAACAGCAGCGCACCGCCGAAACCCGGGTGCTGGCCCACGGCAGCGAGCTTGCCAGCAGCGAACTGTGTCGCTGGATGGGGCTGGAACCCTTCACTCCACTTTATGAGATCCGCCGCCAGCGTCTCATCGACGGCCGCCCGGTGCTCCATGTCAGCCACCACCTGCTGGCGAGCCGCTTTCCCGATATCGCCAGCGCGCCGCTGGCCAGCTCCCTCACCGAGCTCTATCAGCAGCGTTATGGCATAGGCCAGGGCGGGGCGAGTCTCGAGATCACCCCCTCGGCGGCGCGCGGCGCCATCGCCCGCGCCCTCAATCTGGCTGAGGGGAGCGCGGTGCTGCGGCTGGTGCGGGTCAACTATGACGAGCGGGGTGGTCTGGTGGATTGCGATATCGAACACTGGCGGCCGGATGCCATCCGCATTTGTCTGGATACGCGAGCATTGCAGCCGCTCGCAGGCAAGCTGCAACAAACCCGGGTCGCAGATTAGACTCCCGCCAACAGAGCGGATCCCGCAGGATCCGCCGAGATCAGTTGTCGATATTGGGGATCATGTCGTCAAAACTCTGATAGCCGCAGTCGGCCAGTTGCAGCGACATGGTGTAGGTCTTGGCGTGCTCCTGCTGACCGATGGCGGGGCGGTTGAGCTTGATCTCCTGATGCCAGTACTCCTTCATCCGGTCGATCAGCGCCATCGCCTCCCCCTCGTTGAGGTGCAGCTGGCAGAGCGCCATATAGTTGTTCGACTTGTGCATGTTCTCCACCAGATACTCCCCCAGCACCGACATTGCCTGCCGCGCCTGCTGGCGGGCGAAACGGCTGTGCTGCTCGAAGCTGATCCGCTCGCTGATCAGGAAGTGGTAACTGTTGTCGATACCAAGCTGCAAGATACCGAGCTTCTCCAGCTTGCGCAGATAGAGGTAGCAGGAGGCATCGGTCAGGCCGTACTCCCGCTTGAGATCGATCAGCGTCTTGTCGCGCCAGAAGATATTGGCGAGAAAGGCGTAGAGCCCCGGCTCGTTGTGAAACGCCTCATCCTGCTCCTGAGTGAAGACGGCGCGGCGGCTCTGGGCGTCCTGAGTGCGATCCAGCAACTCCTCGAACGAGAGCCCCACCAAATGGCAGATCTCCAGCAGAGTATCGAACGGCAGGGAGGGCTTGTTCATCATCCGTTTCACGGTCGCGATGGAGACACCCATGGCTTCTGCCAGGGTCTGATAGCGGATCCCCTTGTCGGTCAGGGTCTTCTTCAGGGTGTCGAGAATATTGTTGGCCAGGGTCTGGCTGTAGGTCATGCCACTCTTCCTTGTTATCGCACTTTCATTGCATGGTTATGCCGAGTCAGCTTCTGACCTGTTTTTACCTTCAAGGCTCAGATATTGACACCGAAAAAACAGCCTAGAGAAAAAATCGCCTACAACGCCCATCAGGACAGACCAGTTGAACGATGAGGTCGCAAAATCTGACACCAGACAGTGCATATCTTTCAACCCGCAAACATTTTGCTAGTGCTGCATAGAACATCGCGCATAATCGAAACGTATCGAATTCAAGACCCTTCCTGGTTGAGAAATCGATTGTTTGCTTCCAAATTTTTATCTTTTAAACCGTAAGGTTTTTTCTCTTTCCTGGCATTGGGCGGCGCTGATAGCACCGCCCTTTTCTTTTCCCTGAATTCGCAGGTCAGGTCAAGGGCCCCGGCAAGGGGAAGTGTCACCGGTCACCCGCCGCCCACTGATGCACCAGCCACCACGACCTCTCTGGTAAGGTATTCTAAACAGCCACCAATACCGTGTTATTGCCATTCAATATATTTAAATGGCTTGCTTGGAAAGCTTCGAAAAATATAAAAACGAATATAACAAAGTTATTTAAAACGCCAAAAACCTATCTTTTAAATGGCTTGGATATATAAGCAAACAAAATTAATCAGACCGTACACCCCATATCTGCTTATCACACCTCATGCCCACCCCAACGAGTGCTGCCGGGAGAAATGAAAAGCCACCCACAAACGCCCATTCGCGTATCTGATGGGCAACATGGCCCACGTAAAAACAGCCTCAAAAGACCACCAAAACCCTCAATGGGAACAATCCCAAACCTCAAAAAGAGCAAAAAACAGGCAAAAAGATAGATTTTTTTCTCACGGTTTCACCTTGTTAGGCGCTCACAAAAACATCAAAATGAGCCTGATGCCAATCAGTGACATCTGAGATACCAATTTTTAGACAACTCATCACGGCTACGCTCGAATGAAAATTTAATGCCGATACAAATCAATCACATAGAATCAAAACCGAACTCTCAGCCTGTCATTTGCCTCACCAGTTAATTATTTAAATCTCAATAAAGCTAAAACTCTAATAACACCATTTATTAAACAAAATGCCCCTGCTTGCAGCCAGTCATATTTAGAAGAATGGGGAAATCACTCTCTTGTTATTCAGAAATTCGCTGACTATACTGCGGCCCCTCTGTGAAAGCAGAGCAATGACGGAAATATAAAAAGCTTCATGGATTGAGCAATATAAATCACACGCAGTTCACGCAACACAAGGTTATTTATCCATGAACAAGTTTAATAAAATTGCCGCTTTCTCCCTGCTTGCTCTGACCATGAATGGCGGCGCCCATGCCGAAGGCTGGTATGCAGGTCTGGATCTGACTACCTCCAAGATGGATCTCGATGGTGCGGCCAAAGACGCCTATGACGCCAAAGTGATCGACGACCAGCTCGACGGCGGCAGCCTGATCGTGGGTTACAGCTTCAAACCCTGGCTGGCCGTTGAAGGTGGCCTGCACGCCCAACAGATGGATCAGCTGACCTGGGTGACCTCCCCGATTGCAACCGGCTTTGCCGACACCACTATCGAAACCCGCAGCATCAGCCTGGCAGTCAAGCTGAGTCAGCCGCTGGCCTGGGGCTTCAGCGCCTATGCCAAACCGGGCATCGCCTACACCCGCACCGAAGTGGAAGTTGTCGGCAACGCCACCCTCCTCGGCTTCAGCGGTCAGGTAAACGAGAGCGCAACCAAGAGCAAGGTACACCCCAATCTGGAAGTAGGTCTGGACTACGCCTTCAACGACCACTTCTCTGCCGGTATCGGTTACGAGCGCCAGTTCGACGCCCTGAGCCTGGGTGACGAGCACTACTCTCTGGATACCTTCAAGCTGGGTCTGCGCTACCACTTCTAAGTCGCGCCGCGTCAGTAACAATGCAAAAGGGCCGCAGGTTTCAAACCTGCGGCCCTTTTTACTGCTCTTTTTCCGTACCCCGCGTTAGCAGATCTGGTCTTTACCCAGCTGCTTGGCCTGATAGAGCGCCCGATCGGCGCGCACCATCAGGCTCTCTTTCTGCTCATCCTGCTGATACTCCGCCAGCCCGAAGCTCATGGTAGCGGGCGCATGGGGACAGATGGGCTCGCTCGCCATCAATGCCTGAAACTTGCTCGCCACCACCAGCGCATCCTCGCGGCCGGTGTTGGGCAACAACACCATAAACTCGTCACCACCCCAGCGGGCCAGCAGATCGATCTCGCGGATATGACGGCGCACCAGCGCCACTATGTTGATCAGGGTCTGATCCCCGGCGTTGTGGCCATAGCTGTCGTTGATCTGCTTGAAGTTGTCCACATCCATGGCGATCACCGTAAACGGCTGATGGAAGCGTCGCGCCCGCTCGCACTCCAGCTGCAATGCCCGCTCCAACCGATAGCGGCTGGCGGCGCCAGTCAGGGCATCGGTCTCTGCCAGCAGACGGTTCTCCTCGGCTTTCTGTTGCAGCGCCTCGTTGAGTCGCACCAGCTCGGAGGTGCGCTCGGCAACCTGCTGCTCCAGCGAGTGATTGCGCCGCTCCAACTGCTCCAGCAACAACTTGCTGGCGTGGATATCGCGATGGGCGCCGATCATCCGCGCCACAGACCCGTCGGGATTGCGCTCAATGATGCGGCCACAATCCTCAATCCAGAGGTAACTGCCATCCCGGCAGCGGCAACGGTACTCGGCACGATACTCATGGGCGCTGCCGCTCAGGCAGAGATCGAACTTCGCCATCACCGCCGCCAGATCGTCGGGGTGGATCACGTTCTCCCAGGTGAAGACGGTATTGCCGAGGGAGTGAGGCTCGTAACCCAGCATCCGGTACCAGCCCGGGTTGCGATAGACAAAACCGGTATTGGCATGCCAATCCCAGATGCCATCGCTGGTCACCTCCAGAATGCCATGCACCACGGCCTCGCTGACATCCGAGATCCTGATCGTGTCACTGTCCTGCACCATAGCAGTTATCCTTGTTCTTCCGCCCCGCGCCACCACGGGGAATCGCGCTGTTGTCATGAGGCGCTACCTTGGCATATTGCAACAGATCTGTCAGCCAGAACCCCACCGCACCACCGCTTCCCCGGTTATCGGCCACTCACGGCGCAGGCTAAATCAGGGTGGCCATAAGTGTGGCTCAAGCGCGCCCCATTTACCGGATTTAACTCACAATTCAGTCATTTGGGGGATGGGAAGAATGAGGGGATACGCTGGAGCAACCACAGATGTCACTCGGCCAGAGTCAGCCGATAAAAATCCGTCTCCCGATGTTTCGGATTGGGGCGCAGAAATACCCAGCCAAAGCGCCGGTAATGACTCAAGGCCCGCACATTGGTACGACTCACGGAGAGAATGGCCCATTTACAACCCGCCCCCAGCAACTGCTGGCGGATATATGTCTGCAACTCGGCAGCCAGACCGCTGCCACGATATTCGGGGAACAGATAAATCAGCTGCACATAGCCGGTCTCGGGCTCATCGGAAAAGCTGCGAAACTCCAGCTGGCCCACTCGTTGTTCACCCGCCCAGACATGGAGGTAGTGCCATTGCGCTTGCCCCAGCCTTTCGCGGATCCGCTCCCGATAGCCGTCGATAAAGTCGGCAAAACCATCATGGGTATGAAAGCTGCAAAAATAGGCATCCCTGCGCGCCTGCACACAGAGTTCGTAATCCCGATCCAGATCGATGGTGTTAAATTCAAGTCTCAAGCAATGACATCCTGTCGTGTGTTGGTTGGATGTAGGGTGTAATAAGCGCAGCGCATTACACCTTTTGGCAGATAAATAGCAGCGGTGCAATTCACTTCGTTTATTGCACCCTACCGGATTTCACGAAGCGGGCGAACTGGGCATTGTGCCAACCTGCTCCCCTCACCCTAGCCCTCTCCCAGAGGGAGAGGGGATAAAGCAGCATCGGAGATATGGTGTTAGCAATCACGTTATAACCACGGGGCCAAACCTCCCTTCTCCCCTTGCGGGAGAAGGGCTGGGGATGAGGGGAAGGAAAATAATATTTCATGGTAAACATTTGGCTTAGCAGGCGAAGATTCAACCAAGAAATTATTGAGTTTTTTCTCACCATAATTTATTATGTCTTCGCTTACTTATTTAGGAAGTAAGGTGTATCACAAGCTGTCAAGTAGAACGCTCACCAGTACACTGGCTAGCAGACGACTTG
The DNA here is from genome assembly GCF_041402305.1 of Aeromonas sp. S12(2024). Lineage (NCBI taxonomy): Bacteria > Pseudomonadati > Pseudomonadota > Gammaproteobacteria > Aeromonadales > Aeromonadaceae > Aeromonas > Aeromonas sp. S12(2024). The sequence continues at coordinate 21,073 of NZ_JBGLRB010000004.1, read as the reverse complement.
CATGGCCGCAGATGGCTAGTAGACTCACGTCGAACACTCCTGCGATGATGGTATCATATATCATATCTGACATTCGTGGCCGACATCATATAGATGTTGTGAATGCGTATTTAAGTACGTTTGTTAAGCCCGGATTGGGAATCGGATGGCCACAGTCCTTTACCTTTCCGGGTTTTGCAATTTAAGGCTCAATATGATGAACTCAGAAAATCAATGGTTTCGGAGTCGTGGCTACTTACATTTTGATTCTCCAGTAAAATTACGGAAAGCATGTCAAATTGTCAAATCTCCCCTTAATGTTGCCCAACATGCTTTTTTTCCTCTAATCAAGTACAATATACAAAGCCTTAAAATATCAATAGACAAAGATGGTAATGTTCAAAAGAAAATAAAAACAAGACCAATCTCATACGCATCACATATCGACTCTCACATTTACTCTTACTATGCAGGGTTACTCTCTGATTTATATGAAAAAGCTCTCTCTGAATCGCAATTAGAAGAATCTGTACTTGCTTTCAGATCTCTTGGGAAAAGTAATATTGATTTTGCTAACATTGCCTTTGAAAAAATAAAGGCTCATGGTGATTGCACTGCAATCGCGATGGATATCTCTGGTTTCTTTGATAATTTAGATCATGAAATACTCAAATCAATGTGGTGCAAATTACTCCAAGAACAATCATTACCAAATGATCATTTTAATATATACAGGTCTCTAACTAAATCATCTGTGGTCAATAGAGACCTATTGTATACAGCACTTAAAATATCGAGAAACAACCCCAAAGCTGCAGGATTAAGGCTTTGCAATATAAAAACATTCAGAGAGAAAGTTCGAGGTCTTGGGTTAATAGAAACCAACTCGACTGGAAGAGGCATACCACAAGGAACATCTATAAGTGCGCTTCTGTCTAATATATACATGCTAGATTTCGACAAGAAAATAAAAGACATAGTGACATCTATTTCAGGAGAATACTATCGTTACTGTGATGATATGCTTTTTATCATCGACAGTGATAAAACCCGAGAATTAATCTCTCTGGTAACACAAAGTATCTCCGAGCTAAAAATAGAAATAAATGATGAAAAAACTGAGATTAGAACTTTCCATACATGCCGTGGGGTTCAAAAATGTGACAAGCCACTACAGTACTTAGGCTTTATTTTTGATGGTGAAAGAAAGTTACTTAGATCGGCGGCACTAGCTAGGTTTTCGGGCAGAATGAAAGCTGGGGTTAGGTTAGCTAAAAAGACGCATCAAAAAGCCAACCTTATTGAAGAGGAAAATGGTGTAGCGAAAACACCACTATTTAAGAAGAAAATTTATGAGCGTTACTCGCATTTAAGCAAGCGAAATTTCATCACATATGGCCATAAAGCGGCAAATATAATGGGTTCTAATGCGATTAAAAAGCAATTAAAACCTCTTTGGGGGCGACTGCTCAAAGAGATTAATGAGCAATAATTTTCCACTCCTAAAAACATACGTTGACGGCGGCAACTCCCTTTACCGCCGTCCAATTGCTCACTCCCCCAACCTCTCCGCCAATCCGGAATAACGCTCGGTCTTTTTCCGTACCGCCTGTGCCAGCAGGGCGCGATCGCCGTAGAGATCGAGCCGCGCCTTGGCGCGGGTGATGCCGGTATAGACCAGCTCGCGGGTCAGCAGCGGGCTGGGGCTGTCGGGTAGCACCAGCACGGTATGGGCAAACTCCGACCCCTGGGATTTGTGGATGGTCATGGCGTAGACCGTCTCGTGGGGCGGCAAGCGGCTGGGCAACAGGGCACGCAGGGTGCCGTCCGGCTGCTCAAACCATACCTTTAACCGGCCAGTTTCATCGGGCAGGCAGAGCCCCATATCGCCGTTATAGAGGCCGACGCCGTGGTCGTTGCGCACCACCATCACAGGGCGACCGGCATACCAGTCGCCATCGCGGGCAATCAGGCCTGCCCGTGACAGGGCCAGTTCCAGCCGCTCGTTAAGTCCCAGCACCCCGAACGGGCCATCGCGCAGGGCGCAGAGGATCTGGAAGCTGTTGAATGCCTTGAATACGGCGGCGGGCGCTTCCCCCGCGCGGGCCGCCTTCAGATAGCTGCCGTAACCGGCCACCCCCTGGGCAATCAGGGCACCGTAGGCCTCCCCGGCCCAGGGGTGCAGGCTGATATCCCTAAAGCCCATGCCCCAGACAGCTTCCACCGCCGCGGCATCGCCGCTATTGCAGGCGCGCGCCAGCTGGCCGATGCCCGAATGCTGATCAAAGCGCCAGCTCTTGGCCAGCAAACAGAGGCTGTCGCGCACCGGAGCCCCTGCGGGCGAGCCCTGCAGGCGGTAGCCAGTCTGGCGGGAGAGCCAGTCCGCTTGCGCCGGGCTGATCCCCTGTTCGATAAAGCTGCAGATATCGCCGAGCACGGCCCCCGCCTCCACCGAGGCGAGCTGATCCTTGTCGCCGAGCAGGATCAGGCGGGCGTGGCTCGGCAGCGCATCGAGCAGACGCGCCATCATCGGCAGGTCGACCATGGAGGCCTCATCCACCACCAGCAAGTCGAGGTGCAGCGGGTTGCCCGCATGGTGGCGGAACTGGCTGCGCCCCGGAATGACCCCGAGCAGCCGGTGCAAGGTGCCCGCTTCGGTGGGGATCGCTTCCACCCATTCGGGGGGCAGATCGAGGGCCTGCAGGGCAGAGCCGATACTCTCGGTCAGGCGCGCCGCCGCCTTGCCGGTGGGGGCCACCAGCCGGATCGCCGGGGCCTTGCCCGCTTGCAGGCCGGTCTCCACCAGAATGGCGAGCAGTTTGGCCACAGTCGTGGTCTTGCCGGTGCCGGGGCCGCCGGAGATCACCGCAAAGGGGCGCGCCGCCGCCGTGGCCGCCGCCAGCTTCTGGCCGTTGCAGCAGAGCGCCTCGGGCACCAGCACATCCAGCTTGCTCAAATCGCTCGCCGCCTGCGCACTGGCGAGCAGCGCCTCGCTGGCGGGCCAATCCACTTCATTGGGGAACACCAGATCGAGATACTTCTCGATAAAGTGGCGGGCCGAAAAATCGGGGGCGAGGCGGGCCTTGAGCAGCGCCGCGAACACCAACCCGTAGTCGCGGGCAAACAGCCGCGACAGGGCCGGGGCAATCTCCGGCCATTCGGCACGTTCACTCAAAGCGCGCAGATGGCGGGCCACCCCCAGTTCAAAATCGTGGTAACGGGTGAGGTAGAGACGCCCGTGCCACAGCCGCAGCGGCCAGCGCGGGGCGAGCCCCTCATCCTGTTCCGTACCCACGAGCGGGCTTGCCGCAAACAGGGCGGGCCAGCGGGCAGGATCCGCCAGATCAGACAACAGATCCCGGCTCTGCTGGGGATCCAGCCCGAACGGTCGCAGGGATCCGGCAGTCAACATTTCAAGCGGCAGACAGACATGGCCGCGCCCCAGCTCGAAGCAGGCGAGCGCCGCCCCCAGCACCAGCTCGGGGCTGCCACCAAGGTCGGCCACCAGCCGGGCAAATTGCAGATCCAGCTGGCGGATACGGCCAGCCAGCGCCAGTGTTTTGAGCCGTTCAACCATCATTGCGCTGGTCGCGGTGCTGATCATGGTGCCGCTCATGCCTCTACCTCGTTCAATGCTTGGGATCCCGCTGTTGACGGCTCACTGCCTTCGCTAAACAACTTATCCAGCCCCAGCACCAGTTCACGGCTCGGGCGGGTATGGAAAATGCCCCCCTTCGGCATGCCACGCAGGAACAGATAGAAAACGCCGCCAAAATGCTGCTCGAAGTCGTAGCCCGGCAGGCGCAGGGTAAGCAGCCGGTGCAGCGCCAGCGAGTAGAGCTGGTATTGCAGGTCGTAGCGGTGCTCGGCCATCGCCCGCTCCAGCGCCGGACGACTGTAATCGGCGGGGCTCATGCCGAGGTGGTTCGATTTGTAGTCGAGCAGATACCAGCGCCCCTGCCACTCGAACACCAGATCGATAAAGCCCTTGAGCATCCCCTGCACTGTGGCAAAGCTCAGCGGTTTGTTGCCCCGCGACAGCGGGTCGTGCTGCTGGCAAAGCGCGGTCAGCGCCGGCGCAGTCACTCGCCCCATGGGCAGGAAGAACTCCAGCTCCACCTGCTTGCGGTCGGCGCTCAAGTCCCGCAACCGCACCGGCTCGCCAAAGCCGGTATCCAGAGGGGTATCGAGCACCGCCTCCACCTGCTGTTGCAACACGGGGGCCCAGCTCTCGTCGAAGCCATCTTGCGCCAGCAGGGTGGCAATATGCTCCGCCAACGGCTCGCCCGCGGCGCTTTGAAAGTCGATGGTCTCGAACAGACTGTGCAGCAAGGTGCCGGGGCGCGCCCCCTTCGGGAAGGTAAAGATGGAGGGCTGGGGTGCCTCGTCCGGTTGCTCGGAAGCCAGCGCGGCCGCCTCGGTCACCACCTCGTCATCGAAGCCGGGATTGGCGAGTACGCCCTTGCTGTGACCGTGCCCCTGCGCCGCCAGCCCCGAGTAGGAGCTGATCCACCAGTCCCGCTCAAGGGAACCGCTAAAGTGGCGCACCTGCGGCTCGCCCAACTGCTCCTCCTCTGGCGGCAGCGGGGCCGGACGGGTGAGCGAGGGCTCACCGACGGCCACCCCGGGCAACGCCTGTGCCAGCTCGGTCAGGGCGGTCGCCAGCGTCTGTGCATCCCCCTCTTCGCCCTTTTGCAGCAGGTAGCCGATGGCGGTGTGGTGCAGGTCGGTCTTCTCCGACTTGCCCGCCCCCGCCCGCACCGGCGCCAACCCCAGCCAGGTGGCGTAGACGCCCCGGGTCAGGGCCACATAGAGCAGCCGCAAATCTTCCGCAAGGCGCTCCCTGTCCGCTTCGGCGAGCGACGAGTCGGCGCCGGTCAGATCGAGAATGGTGCGATTGCCCGCCTCGTCCGCCTCGTGATAGAGCGGGGTCTCGGCGGTTCTATGGCTGCAGATAAAGGGCAGGAATACCAGCGGGTACTCCAGCCCCTTGGATTTGTGGATGGTGACGATCTGCACCAATTTCCGCTCGGATTCGAGGCGCAGTACCTGCTCCGCATCCTGGCAGTTGGGGCGGCTCACCGCCTCCCCCAGCCAGCGCAGCAGGGCATACTCCCCGTCCAGCTCGCTGCTCACCTGTTGCAGCAGCTCGCCAAGATGGAGGAAGTTGGTCAACCGCCGCTCGCCGTAGGGGCTCGCCAAAAGCGAAGAGGCGAGATTGCGTCGGTGCAGCAGGGCCCGCAGCATCGCCAGCACGCCGCGGCGGTGCCAGATCTTGCGGTACTCCATAAACTCCTGCACCGCGCTCTCCCACGCCCGCTCGTCGCTGGCCAGCCCATCGAGCGCCTTGGCGTCGAGATCAAACAGGCCGGTGGCGAGCGCCGCCCGCAGGCTGCGCTCTTCGCTCGGGTTCTGGCAGGCGTGCAAAATCAACAGGATCTCCCGCGCCTCCACCTGCTCCAGCACGCTCTCGCGGTTCGACAGATAGACGGAGGCGATGGCGAGGCGCGCCAGCTCCTGCTGCACCAGCTTGCCCTCGCTGCCGGTGCGTACCAGCACGGCGATATCCCCGGCCTTCACCGCTTTGTCACCGATCTGCGCCTTGCCCTCGCGGGCCAGCGTCAGCAGGCGGTGGATCTCGGCGGCGGTGGCGCGGGCCATCTTGCTCTGGTAATCCCCCCGGTTGAAGGTGGGCTGGCCGCTCAGCTGCCAGCAGTGGAGCACCGGCGCAGTAGCGCCATCGAGCAGCAGCGCCTTGCTCTTGCCCTGCGCCTCCACCGGCAGGAAGGGGATATCCGCCTCGTAGATAAAGGGATCTTTCGCCCGCTCGAACAGGCCGTTGACCGCCCCCACCAGCGCACTGCTGGAGCGCCAGTTGCGCCCGAGGGTGTAGTGGGCGCTCACATTTCGCCGCGCCTGAATGTAGGTAAAGATGTCGGCGCCGCGAAAGCCGTAGATGGCCTGCTTGGGGTCACCGATCATCAACAGCGCCGTGTCTGTGTGGCCGCCGTAAAGCCGATGGAAGATGCGGTACTGCTGGGGGTCGGTATCCTGAAATTCATCGATCATCGCCACCCGGTAGGTGGCGCGAATGCGCTCGCAGAGCCGCTCGCCAAGGCTGGAGCCAAGCGCCCCGTCGAGGTCTTTGAGCAGGTCATCGAACGAGAGCTGATGAGCCTGCCGCTTGCTGGCCTGCATCCGGCTGCGCACCACCTTGGCCGCCCGTTGCAGGATCAGATCCCGAATACCGGGGCGGCTGGCCAGCAACTCGTCTATCTGGCTGAACAGCGGCAGGGTCGGCACTGCCCCCCCCTTCTTGAGGTTCTCCTCCAGCACCGTCTGGCCGAAGCGCTCCAGCTCCTTGGGAATGGCGTAGCCACTGCTCTCGTCCTGTGCCCAGTCGGCTATCTTGGCAAGCCACCCTTCGTAGTTCTTGCCGGTGTAGCGGCTGATCTGGCCGTCGGTCTGGCGGCGGATCTCGTCCGTCTGCGCCAGCCATTCGCTCTTCACCGCCGCGATGCGACTCATGGCCGCCTGATGACGGGCGGCGAGGGTCTCATCCCCCAGCGCGGGGTGGATCTCCAGCTCGCTGTTGTCGAGCCAGCTGCCCATCTCCCGCAGCAGGGCCGCGGGGCTCGGCCAGAGCGCGCGCACCGCGCTGGCGAGGGTTTTATCCACCGGATAGAACTCGGATCGCCAGTAGTCGCTCACCGCCTGCAGCCTGAGCTGGCTGTCGTCGGTAAGAAATTCGGTTTCAAAGAGGGCACCCGACTCGAAGGCGTTCTGTTTCAGCATCCGCTGGCAGAAGCCGTGGATGGTAAAGACCGCCGCCTCGTCCATCTGGCGCTCGGCGGCCAGCAGGCGACGGGCCGCCAGCTCGTGATCGTCCACCTCGGCCAGCAGTTGGGCCAGCAGGGTGTCACTGCTGTGACCGCGCATAAAGGCGAGGCGCGCCTCGTGAATGCGGCCACGGATCCGCCCGCGCAGCTCGGCGGTGGCCGCTTCGGTAAAGGTCACCACCAGAATTTCGGTCACCGAGAGCGGCCGCTCGTGGGCGCTCGGCTGACCGGCATCAGCCCCCTCTTCGATGAGCGGGCCGTGGCCCAGCAGCAGGCGCAGGTAGAGACCGGCTATGGTGTAGGTCTTGCCGGTACCGGCGGAGGCTTCGATCAGTCGTTCACCATGGAGGGGAAAACGCAGGGTATTGAGCGGGTTAGCCATTATTTCAGCTCCTCCAGGGTCTTGAGCAGCGGGGTCAGGTGTTCGCGGGCCAGCGCCTGCAACTGACCAAGTACCTCGTCATCGAGTTCGGGGAAGCAGCGGGCGACGTAAACGTCTTGCCCCTCCCCATTGATCATCCAGCCGCCGTTGAAACGGGTGAGGGCCGCCTTGTCGGCCACCTCCGGCTTGTCGGGATCCTTCTCGATCGCCTTGAGCCAATCCCAGGCGGTGTTGGGGAAGAACGGCTGCGGCCGCTTCATCCCCTGCGCCCAACAGGCCACCAGCGCCGCCAGTTTGGGCCGCGCCTCGTCGGCAGCGAGCTTGGCTAACCGCAGACTCTGTTTGGCATCGAACAGCAGGGTGTCGCCGGGGGCGCCACTCAATGAGAGGCAGAGGTGCTGGATCCAGCCCAGCAGCAGATCCTTGCCGTTGAAGCTGCCGGGTTTGACCACCAGCAAGCGCCCCTTCTGAGTGTCGATCCACCCTTGCAGCTGGCCCTGAGTGAGGGAGATATCGATCTCCACCGCCTGCTTTTCTGACTCATTGGCCGCAACCCATGGCCGCAGCCGATCCGCCAGCTTGCCCATCTCGGCATCCAGATCGTCCAGCAGCAGGCTGCCGAACCACCCTTGCGGCAGCAGGCCGGTGAGCTGCAACCGCTCTCGCCGTATGCTCACGCTATCGCTCCGCTCTGGGCTATCCCCCTCTGCCAGATGGGCATCGAGCAGCAGATCTTTCAGCTGATAATGTTGCAGGCCATCCAGCTCGAACGGCTCGCTATCCTCGATGTTGGCTTCGTTCAGCTCAAACCACACCTTGAGGCGGCGGTTGAGGAAATATTTGGTGGGCTGGCGATAGAAGCGCAGCAGCTCCGCCAGCTCCAGCCCCTGCTCCTTGCCCCATTCGGGCGGGAGAGGCAGCTCGCCGCTCTGGAAGTTGGCCGCGCCGCGCACCGGATTGAGGGCGGGCAGCCAGTCGGCGGCATAGGTAAAGAGGCGCGAACCCGGCTCCGGGTAAAAGTAGTTGCGGCTGTAGGGGGTGAGCGGATGCGCCACCATCAGGTGGTTGAGCAGCCGCTTGCCGGAAGTTTCGTCATCGAGATCCTCATCCCCCGCCAGCACAAAGCCCTGCCGCACATAGTCGATCAGCTCCGCCAGCAGGACCGACGGCACCTTGTCGCTGTTGTCCTGCGCGCTGAAGCCCTGATAGCTGATATAGAGCCCCTGCTGGGCACTCAGCAGCGCCTCGAGGAAGAGGTAGCGGTCATCATCGCGACGGGAGCGATCCCCGCGCCGCGACGCTACCGCCATCAGGTCGAACCCCATGGGGGCCAGGGTACGCGGGTAGACGCCGTCGTTCATACCGAGCAGGCAGACCTGCTTGAAGGGGATGGAGCGCATCGGCATCAGGGTGCAGAAGTTGACCTGACCGGCGAGAAAACGCTGGCTGGAGCGGGATTCCCCCAGCACGCTGCCGAGGTAGTCCTGCAACAGGTCGGCGGTGATGGGCTGCTCGAAACGGGCTTCGCCGAGCCGGGTCTGCCACTCGGCCAGCTGGCTGCGAATGAGCTGGAGCTGACGCTCTTCATCTTCGTCGGCCAGATAGAAGCGCTCCAGCAGCGCCAGCAGGCAGGCTTTCCAATCGGCCAGCGGCTGCGCCTGTTGCAGGCGGGGCAAAAACTCGGCCAGCGAGTCGACAAACCAGGCGAGCTTGCCGAGCGCCAAGCCCTGCTGACCCTCGATATCGGCATAGGGCAGAATGCCCGCCACCGGCTCGCCATCCCCCATGGCAAAGCCGAGCAGCATGCGACGCAGGCCGAACAGCCAGCTGTTGCCGGACATCGGCGGCAGATCGAAACGGACGGGGTAGCCGTCATCCAGCCCCCAGCGGATGCCGGTCTCCTGCACCCAGACCCGCAGCTGGTTGAACTCGTCGTCATCCAGCTCGAAGCGGCGCAGCACGGCGGGCACCTCGAGAATGGCGAGCAGCTCCCCCGCCCCGAAGCGGGCGTTGGGCAGCCTGAGCAGGGCGAGGAAGCTTTGCAGCAGCGGGCTCTCCTGACTCGCCGCCCGATCCGAGACCGCAAAGGGGATCTGGCCGCGCGCGCCAAACACCGCCTGAATATAGGGGCCGTAGCTGTTCACATCCGGCATCATCACCACCACGTCTTTCGGGGTGAGGGTCGGGTCCTGCTCGAACAGCGCCAGCAGCCGGTCGTGCAGCACCTCGAGTTCGCGCATCGGGCCGTGGCAGGCGTGGATCTGCAAGGATCCATCCGCCGGGCTGATGGGGCTCTTGTGATGGCTGCTGTCGAGATCGAACTGACCGGCGCCTCGCTCGGCCAGCTCCAGCACATCCTTCTGGATGGCGCGCAGCAGGCTGACATTGCCCTTGGTATCCACCTCGTCGATATCGACGAAGGCCTCGATTTGCGGCACCTCCAGCTCCATCAGCTGATGCAGGTAGTCGCGCCCCAGCTTGCCCATGGAGGCGAGCAGCGGGTTGGCGGGGCCCTGCAACGTCTCGATATCGGTACCGGGTTTGAGCTTGTTTTCGAGGCGCGCCAGGGTCTTGCGATCCAGCAGATCCCCCCAGTAGTAGCGGCAGGGGTTGGTGACGAACAGGTGTACCTCCACCTCAGGCCGGCTGCCGAGGGCCAGCAGCGCCTCCACATAGCGCGGCGGCAGCGCCGAGATGCCGAACACAAAGACCCGCTGCGGCAGCTTGCCCGGCAGATCGGCGGTGCGCTCCAGCTCGTGGATAAACTCCTCGTAGAGGTTGGCACGGTGGTAACCGCTCGGAGAGAGCGCCAGGGTGCGAGCCACCAGCTCGCGCCACAGTTCGGGCTGCCAGTCCTGACCGCTCACCCCGACCAGCTCCTGACTCAATCCTTCCCCCTCTTCCCAACGGGCGATCCAGTCCGGCCGGTAGACCAGATACTGGTCAAAGAGATCCGCTACCTTCTGGCAGAGCTGCCACAACCGCACCTGCTCGGGATCCTTGGCAGGATCCTCCTCATCTCCCCCGCCCAGATAGGCGGCGAGCGGGGCAAAGGCGGGCCGCTCCAGCAAGGCGGGCAGAATGGTCATCAGCTGCCAGCTCATGGATCCCTTGTTGTAGGGACTCTGGCGCGGTACATCCGCCAGCACCCGGGTGAACATCTCCCAGATAAAGCTGGCGGGCAGCGGAAAGTCGATATTGGCGGCGATGCCGAAGGCTTTGGCCAGCTCCAGCTTCAGCCACTGGGCCATCCCCGGACTCTGCACCAGGATCTGCTCCCGATCGAAGGGGTGAGAGAGAGGGGCCTGCCGGATGCGGCTCACCAGCAGCTCTTTGAGCAGATCCAGCTGATTGGAGTGGTAGAGGGTAAACATGAGCAATTCCCGCCTGTGGATGAGAGGGGGCGAGGGAAAAGGCGAGCCATTTCCATCACTTCACAAGAGAGGGAATTGTCGGGGATCGGGGGGGAAGATGCAAAAGGCTCTTGTGGCCAGCAGGCGGGTAAACCGCTGAATCATGAGGGGCGCCGCAGATTTGACGCGCCGCCTCACCTATCCGGAAAACGCAGACAGAAAAAAGCCGGTGCAGTTGCACCGGCCAAAAGGCATTGGAAAACTTGACTCTTCAGAGCATTACCAGTTTTTGCCGAGACGGGCATCCACACTGAAAGCCCCTGCTCCGGCCGCCGCCAGCGCCAGGAAACCACCGGCCACTGAGACGTTCTTCATAAACATCAGCATCTGCATCTGTTCTGCAGGCTGATAATGGAAAATAAAGGCAGCCATCAGGGTGAAACCGGCCAGCAGCACGGAGAGGCTGCGGGTAAAGAGACCCAGCACGACGGCAAGGCCACCACCCAGCTCAAGCAGGATCACCAGCGGCAACATAAAGCCCGGCACGCCCATCGCTTCCATATAGCCCTGGGTACCTGCGTAACCGCCGATCTTGCTCCAACCCGCCATTACGAACATCAGCGCCAGCAGTACACGACCCGCCAGCAGCGCTACATCTTTCATCTTGTCCATTTCATATTCCTCATTTGTGTCACATCACCGCTGACTGCTTCAGGGTAGGTCAAATAACAGAGCTTGGCTGGCACTGGTCGCAACCAGCTCCCACCGGTATTCATCACGACTGAGTACCCCGTCGCCGGGTCGGGCAGCCAGACCGTTTGCGGCAAGCTCCCCTGAAATCATCTGCAGGTAACCGTGTCGGCCAGCCAGTGCCCATTCGAGCGTCTCGCCCGGGGCCAGTTCCAGCCGCCATATGCGGGCCTGTTGGCGGATCCGCAGCGATCCCGCCTCGCCATCCGGTGACGCCACCAGCGTCATGCCCGGTCTGGACTCGATCTTCTTCTGCTGATATCCGGGTGGCGTGCCGAACTCGTTCGGCTCGATCCAGATCTGCAACAGGGAGAGAGGATCCGTCTGCGAGGGGTTGTACTCGCTGTGGCGGATCCCGCTGCCTGCGCTCATCAGCTGGAAATCCCCTGCCGGGATCTGCTCGGCATGGCCGAGGCTGTCCTTGTGCTCTATGGTGCCTTGCAGCACGCAGGTGAGGATCTCCATATTGGCGTGAGGGTGGGTGGCGAATCCGCCACCCGGCGCAACCAGATCCTGATTGATCACCCGCAGTACCGAGTGCCCCATCCACTCCGGGTCATAGTAGTGACCGAAGGAGAAACTGTGGCGCGCGTCCAGCCAGCCAAAGTTGGCCTTGCCCCGCGCTTCTGCGGCTCTCAATTGCATCATGGTCTGCTCCTCACCTACCGGGACGGTTGATTAACGCTGTTTGCCGCTACCGATGCCGAACGGAATACGGTATTCGCTGCTCTGGTCAGCCAGGCTGACGGTCAGGTTGCCCTGGGTACGGCTCGGGATCCGCACCTGCTGGGTGCCTGTCAGATTGGCGTGGACTGATGCCAGCAGATCGCCAGACTCGTCACGCACTTCCAGCATCGGATTGGCTTTGCCATCCATTGCGGCAGTGGCGTTCCAGTTCACAAACAGCACGCCGGGCATGGCATTGAAGTCAGCCGGTACGGAAGCTTGGGCGAAACCAGTGGTCATCAGGCCTGCAACGGCCAGCATCTTGATTACGTTTTTCATGTTCATTCACTCTCTTGTTTTATATGTCATTGCCAAGGCCTTTTCGGCCAGAATCAATGCATCCATGCAAGAGGTTATTCAAATAGTGTGTTGTTCTTTCACCGACATCAGACAGACCGATTTGGTGTGTCACAGTGCGGAACTACCCGCATATTTGGCCGCTCGACGTTCCTGCCTAAGCGTTGATTGAATATTAAAGTGACATGACCTAACTTGTTAGCGAGATAAACTGGCAAACATATTCAAAAAAATTGAAGGTGAGGAATGGCCAAGGAATCGAACAAGGAGCGGGCGCTGACCCTGGAAGCAATCCGGGTGCTGGACGCCATCGACCGCCGCGGCAGCTTTGCGGCGGCGGCCGACGAGCTGGGCAAGGTGCCCTCGGCATTGAGCTATACGGTGCAGAAGCTGGAAGACGAACTGGATGCCATGCTGTTTGACCGCAGTGGCCACCGCACCAAGTTCACCCCGGCCGGACGCATGCTGCTGGAGCGCGGCCGGGTGCTGCTGGAGGCAGCCGAGCATCTGGTAGGCGAGACCCGGGCGCTGGCCCGTGGCTGGGAGACCGACATCACAGTCGCCGTCGATGCACTGGTCCCGGTGCAGGCCCTCTACCCCTTGGTGGAGAAGCTGGCCGAGCAGACCGATACCCGACTGCGGCTGCGGGCCGAGGTGCTGGCGGGTAGCTGGGAGTGTCTGGAAGATGGCCGCGCCGACCTGCTTATCTCCTCCATCAATCCGGACATCATGATGACCGGCATCAAGCATCAGGTGCTGAAAGAGGAGGTGATGCTCTACGTCGCCCATCCCGATCACCCGCTGCATCAGGAGCCCGAACCCTTGGCCGACGAGACCCTGCGCCGCTACCGCGCCATCGCGGTCGCTGATACAGCCCTGCGCAAACCGGTACTTACCTACCGCCTGCTCGACAAGCAGCCGCGCCTCACTGTCAGCACCATGACGGAGAAACGGGATGCCCTGCTGGCAGGGATCGGGGTCGGCACCATGCCACAGAGCTGGATTGAGGAGGACATCCGGGCCGGACGGCTCAAGGTGATCAGCCCCGAATATCGCCATCAGATCCAGGTCGTGCTGGCCTGGCGGCGAGACACCATGGGCAAGGCCAAAAGCTGGCTGGTGCGGGAGATCCCAAAACTGTTTGCAGCTGGTGAGAAATGAGACCCAGTTAACAGAAATGTTAATTGCATGCCTCACTTGACGCCCAATATCTTTGCTGATTTCATAGCCGCCTCATTGAACCCATGGAAGCTGTAGAAAATGAAAAAGAGTTTGCTGGTTGTCCTCACCACCCTACCCCTGTTTGCCAATGCCGGCCTGATGGATTCGCTGACCGACAGCGTCACCAGCAGCGTCAAGGATGCGGCCAGCACTGCCGTATCCGGTGCCATGGACAGCGCATCCAACGAAGCCATCAAGAAGGCATTGGATATCAAGGAAGGCGGCTCCAACAAGCAGGCTATCAAAGAGAAGCTGGGCGCTCCTGCCACCACCAAGACTGAATCCGGTCTGGAAGTGTGGACCTATGATCTGGATGCCCTGAAGAAGGCTTCTCCGCTGCTGGCAGAGACAACCACAACCCTGCTGAAAGATACCGACGCCGCCAAGAAAAACGTGGTCATCAAGTTCGAAGGCGAAACCGTCAAGAAAGTAGAGCTGACCGACAAGGCTCAGGGCTAAGTTCGCTCGTCCGGTGAAGTGGGCTGAACACCCGCATCGGCACAGATAGCAAGAGGGGGAGCACTGGGCTCCCCTCTTTTATTGGCAATCACCAGCGTTCAACCAAGCTCTGCTGCTCAACGCATTAAGCGCAAAAAGGGTGGCCTCGGCCACCCTTGGGTTGATAACAGCTGGCGTTGTTACTGGTTCGCTTCGGCGAACTGCTTCATCGCTTCGGCGTGCTTGGTCATACCGGCGGCACGCTCGTTGAGCTTTTTGATGAACTCCGCCTTCTTGGCAGGATCCTCGATACGATCATAACGTTGCTGCAAGTTGGCCTGGATCTGCTCCGGGGTCATGTTCTGCATGCGGGCCATCTTGTCGTGGCGGCCACCGTGGTGTTTGCCACCCATCATGCCGCCGTCCATCGGGCAATCCACCATGGCACCGGGCTGGCCGGTGGGGGCCGCTTCACTGGCCGCATAGGCGCCCAGCGGCAGGCCAAGGATCAGGGTGGCGGTCAGCAGGGTTTTGGTCAGCTTTTTCATGGTCTATCTCCTGTAGGGATGATTCTGGTTCGGCGCTCTTGCCTTGCCCTCAAGTAAACACCCTATCGGTGTCTGAACTTTGCCAGCATCGCCCTTTTTTGTAGCAGAGTGTGGCATCGTGCGGATCTGGCACACTTTGACACAAACCGCCGGGCGGATTTTCGTATACTCGTGCCAACGCCAAGCAGGGGAGGTATTCATGAACCAGGGCAACACCCACATTCTGGTGGTCGACGATCACAGCGAGATCCGCGATCTCTTGAAGCGCTTTCTGGAACAGCACGGCCTGCGGGTCAGCTGCGCCCGGGATGGCAAGGAGATGAAGCGACTGCTGGAGGAGCGGGAGTTCGATCTGCTGGTGCTGGATCTGATGATGCCGGGTGAAGATGGTCTGACCCTCTGCCGCGAGCTGCGGGTCAAATCGAACCTGCCCATCATCATGCTGACTGCCATGGGGGAAGAGACCGACCGCATCATCGGATTGGAGATGGGGGCCGACGACTATCTGGCAAAGCCTTTCAATCCGCGCGAGCTGCTGGCGCGCATCAAGGCGGTGATGCGCCGCACCCAGGCGGATAACCAACCCGCCGCCGAGACCCTGACCCGGGATCTGCGCTTCGATCGCTGGCTGCTCGACGTCAATCGCCGGGAGCTGGTCGATGAGGATGGGGTGGGCCTGAGCCTCTCCACCGCCGAATTCGATCTGCTCAAGGTGTTTCTGGAACGCCCGCAGCGGGTGCTGAGCCGGGATCAACTGCTGGATCTGGCCCGTGGCCGCGAGGCGGTAGCCTTCGATCGCGCCATCGATACCCTGGTGAGCCGCCTGCGCCGCAAGCTGGAGCGGGATCCCAAGAATCCGGAGCTGATCAAAACCATCTGGGGTGGCGGCTATATGTTCTCCGCCGACGTGACGCAGGTTTAAGCAGTGGGCACCTTGCGACGACTGTGGGCACGGATGTGGCCCAAGGGGCTGACCGGCCAGATCATTCTGGTGGCGCTGGCGGGCTTGATCCTGATCCAGCTGCTCAGTATCCAGATCTACCGCACGGATCGGGAGGAGGCGCTCGGCTTCGTCAACAGCCGCAACGCCATGCAGCGGATCATCTCTGTGGTCAGGCTGCTCTCCCTCTCTCCCCCGTCCCTCTATGACGAGATCCTCAAGGCGAGCCGCAGCGAGACCCTGCTGCTGCGCCTCTCCGACGAACCGCTGCAACCGGATAACCGCAGCCCCCGCTTCGAGCAGCTGGTGCGCTCGCGCCTCAACTATCCCCCCGGCCTCACGGTCGAGATCAGCGCCGAGCTGAAAGAGGATACTCAGCGCAGCAAGGCGTGGGAACATCATGCCCGCATGATGCGGGATCGCAAGGGGCCGCCCCCGCCGCGGGATATGCGGCTCTACGGCTCCATCGAACTGCCCCAGGGGGGCTGGCTGCAGTTCAGCTCGCTGGTCGACAAGGAGGCGGGCAGCTGGTCGTGGCAGACCACCCTCAACCTGATGCTGGTCGCCAGTCTGGTGATCGGGCTGATGGTGCTGCTGTTTCGCCGTGCCACCCGCCCGCTCAAGCAGCTGGCAGGCAATGCGGAGCGGCTAGGACGGGGCGAGGATATCGAGCCCTTGAAAGAGGAGGGGCCGACCGAGATCCGCGAATCGATTCAGGCCTTCAACCGGATGCACACCCGGCTCGACCGCTTCGTGCAGGACAGAACCCGGATGCTGGCGGCCATCTCCCACGACCTGCGCACCCCCATCACCAGCCTGCGGCTACGCACCGAGTTTCTGGCCGATGGCGAGGACAAGGAGCGCATCCAGCAGACCCTGCAACAGATGGAGCAGATGCTGGCGGCCACCCTCAGCTTTGCCCGCGAGGAGGGGCAGCAGGAGGCCACTCGCGAGCTGGATCTGGTCAGCCTGCTGGTCAGCCTGTGCGATGACTATGCCGATACCGGCCAGCCGGTCACCTGTCTGGCGGAGGGCAAAGAGGTCTACGCCTGCCGGGCCAACACCCTGCGCCGGGTGCTGCAGAACCTGATCGGCAACGCCATCAAATATGCCGGCAGTGCCGAAGTGTCGCTGGAGCGGCGCAAGGAGGAGCTGTTGATCCGGGTCTGCGATAACGGGCCGGGGATCGATCCGGCGCGGCTCGAGGATGTGTTCAAACCCTTCGTGCGGCTCGATGAAGCGCGCAACACCGAGTCCGGCAGTGTCGGGTTGGGCCTCTCCATCGCCCGCACTCTGGTGCATCAGCACGGCGGCGAGCTGACCCTGCTCAATCGGCCACAAGGGGGACTGGAGGCGCGGATCAGCCTGCCGCTGTAAGTAGTTACTCTATCCGCCAGCCTTGTCATGGCGCCATTTGCATCATGCAAACTTCATCATTTGAGCGCTTGTTCTTCGATCAGAAAGACGGTGATAATCGGTGACCACGGGACGGTATACGGCAACGGATTGGAGCAAGGATGGCCTCTTCCAGGACAGGAGTCATAGTCAGTATCGGATGGGGGCTCCTGCTACTCGCCCTTGCTCTGCCTGTCTGGGCCAAAGCTCCGGAAGAGCCGATCATCATTACCAACTCCAAAGCCTGGCAGCCCTTCTCCTATATCAATGAGTCGGGCCAGCCGGATGGCCTGCTGATCGATTTGTGGCGTGAATATGCCCGAGTGACCGGCCAGAAGATCGAGTTCAGGCTGGTCGACTGGCAAGGCTCCCTCGACCTGCTCCATGAGGGGAAAGCGGACGTTCACGCCGGACTGCTCTGGTCACCGGAGCGGGACAAACTGTTCGACTATGGCCGGCCTCTCGCCCAGCTCGACTCCCAACTCTTCTTCTCGAGCGAACTGCGCGGCACAGATGTACATTACTACCTGCTCCATGAAACGGTCGGTGTGGTAGCCGGTGGCTACGAGGAGTATTACGCCAGACGCTACTTCCCCGGCACCAGACTGCAGACCTTCAATGACAATGACACCCTGCTGGCGGCGGCCTTTCGGGGCGACATAAAAGCCTTTATCGCCGATCTGCAGGTCGCCAACTTCTACATCTATACCTCGGACGATCCCACCCGCTTTATTCCGGTTCGCCACCTCTATACCGACCAGATCCGCTTTGCGGTGAAAAAGGGCGACTTTGCCCTGTTAAACCGGCTGGAAGAGGGGTTCGCCAAGCTCAAAGAGAGCGATCGAGAGCGGATCATCCGCAAGTGGATGCATGTCGAAACCGTCTACCCCATCCATCTCGGTCCCTGGCTACTTCTGGCCGGTGCATTGATCATGGTGGCCTACATAGTGCAATTGCGCCGCGCCGTTGCCAGCCGTACCACCGAGTTGAGCCGCGCCAACGCCAGACTGGAGAAACAAGCCAGTACCGACCCCCTGACCGGCCTGCTCAACCGACGGGCATTCATGCCCGCCATGGAGCAGCGGCTGGCAAGCGGGGAGCCCTGTGCCCTGTTGCTGTTCGATGTGGATCACTTCAAGGAGACCAATGACCGCTTTGGTCATGGCATCGGGGATCTGTTGCTGGAAAAGCTGGCCACGACTGTGAGCAACCTGTTGCCCGAAGAGGCTCTACTGGCCCGCATCGGCGGCGAGGAGTTTTGCCTGTTGCTGCCGCTGGCCACATTGGCCGAGACAGAGCAATGGGCCGAGCGTATTTGCCTGGAGAGCAACCGGCAAACCCTGCACACCAGCAGCGGCGAGGTGACCCTCTCCATCAGCACCGGGGCAGTCTGGGTAGCCGCAGAGAGAGAGGCTGATGCCGACCAGCTACTACGGCAGGCTGATGCCCTCATGTATCAGGCCAAGGGACGGGGGCGCAATACCTGGCAAGCCGCCCCCTATCAGGCATAGCCCCCTGACGGACACGTAATAAAAACGGCCGCCATCGGAAGATGGCGGCCGCATGACAGGTTCCCTATCAGAAGTTGTAGGTCACGCCCAAGTTGTAGCGGCGACCATCCAGCACAGTGCCATAGCTGCTGTAATCCACCGTCTTGTCGAACAGGTTGTAGACCCCGGCAGTCAGATCCAGATGCTTGTTGGCCTTGTAGACCAGGCCCATGTCAAAGAAGGTGTAGGAAGGAGTCCCCTCCGCCATCTTGACCCGACTCAGGTACTCGGAGGTCTCGCCACGGAAGTTGACCCGTGACCAGAGGCTGAGATCCTCGGTGGTTTGCCAGTCTACGCTGCCGTTGAACATATGGCGTGGCATCTGGTTGAGGGCATGACCCGCCAGTGGACCACTCTTCTGCTCGGACTGGGTAAAGGTGTAGCTGGAGCTGACCGACCAATCCTCATTGATGGCCCAATCCATCATCCCCTCGACACCGCGCATATTCGCCTTGTCGACGTTGACCCGATCACTGATGAAGTCATAGCTGTGACCATTGAGGGTACAGGCGGGATCACTCTTGCTGGTGCAGCGACGCACTTCGGAGATCTTGTTCTTGAAGTCGGTGTTGAACAGGGTAACCCCGGCGTTGAAGCCCTGATGACCGTTCCACAGCAGACCGATCTCTTCACTCACACTGGTCTCGGGTTTGAGGTCCGGGTTACCGACCAGCATGCCATCCAGGCTACCACCACCGGTGACCTGACCCCAGTTGGCCGCCGACATCCGCAAGTCAGGGGAGCGGTAACCGGTCGATACGCCCCCTTTCAGGGTCCAACTGTCATCCAGATGCCAGACGCCATAGAGGCGCGGGCTCCAGTGAGAGCCGTAGTTCTGGTCCCGATCCATGCGGGCGCCACCGGTCAGGGCAAAGCTGTCAGTGAGTGACCACTCATCCTCGACAAACATCGCCCAGCTCCAGCGAGTCAGCTGCTCGGCAGGGTTGGCCACTTTCAAGGTATTGCCCTGATCGTGCAGATCCTCATAGCGATACTGACCACCGACACTCAGGTAGTGATCACCCAGAATAAACTGGGTATGGGTATCGGCGATAGTGTTGGTTAGCTCCATCTTGCGGCCGGGGTTGGTATTGATCTCCTGCTGCAGATAGCTGCTGGAAGAGCCGAAGTCATACTGACCATCATGGGTCAGCGAATAGTTGGTGCGCTCGTAGCGGTTAAGGCTATCTTTCGCCTTCGCAGCCAGCGAATTGCCGGCCGTGCGATCCCGATCCTGCAGACTGCGACTGGCTTCCAGATCAAAGCGGTTATGGTCATCAGGCTTGAAGCTGAGCACCGCCGTGCCACTGCGAGTCTCTTGCTCGGCAAAACCCTGGGTAAATTTGTCTTCACCACGATGGGCAAGCTGACCGTTGAAACGCAGCCCCAACACGCCATCGATCAGTGAACCTGCGGTATAGGCATCGGTCTGGAAGCTGTTGCCAGCATCCTTGTTCTCCTGGAAGGTAGAATCAGCATGAACCGAGCCCTGCCAGGCCAGGCCGGTGGTCTTGCGGGTAATCACGTTAATCACGCCCCCCATGGCATCGGAACCATAACGGGATGACATGGGGCCACGGACGACCTCAATGCGTTCAATCGCCTGCAGTGGCGGCAGCCAGCCCTGCTCGATACCCGGACCATCGCTGTTCGGGCGAGTGCCACGGCTATCCACCTTCTTGCCATCAACGAGCATCAGGGTGTATTTCGACCCCATACCGCGAATGCTGATATCACTGCTGCTGCCACCGCCGGTCACCACCACACCGGGCACATCCTTCAGGGCATCGGTCACATCGCGATATGCCCGCTTCTCCAGCTGCTCACGGGTAATCACAGAGATGGAGGCAGCTGAGTCTTCAATCTTCTGCTGGAAGCCGGAAGCGGTGACGACCATCACCTCTTGTTCGGCAGCATAGGCCTGGGTCGCAAGAAGGGAGCAGATCAGCAAGGCAAGCTTGTTCGGTTTCAAAATTGTCATGTTTTAGCCTGAACATTATTAGTAGGAAGGTGACGTATTCCCTTACTTCACTCATTACAACGCCCTGGCATCCGGCCAGACGCAGTGCTAGAAAAGGCTCATTTGAAAAGCACTTTATTAATCAGCCCGCATTGTAACGACCCCGACCGGATCATTCAAACAATAATGATTATCATTTATCTCGTGTGGTATTCCTGCTACAAAACAGCTCATTCTTGATAAGAGACTGTTTTAATGGAATAAATCCATAAACAAACACGGGAATTAAACAAACAAGCGGAAGCGATGACGTACCGTTGCAAGATGATCTGATTTAATCCTCAAGCTCTATCAGCTCGCAGCGGAACAATATCGCCAAGATGGGATGTGCTGCGATACAGAGGTGGAAACAGTAGCAAGAACACCAACAGGGGAAGGTATTGCCATCGTGGTGGGATGTCGGCAGCTCACCAGCAGGCTAAAACATCAAAACCCGGTCGTGAGACTGGGCTTTGTGTTCGTTCTGGTATGCAAACCTGTGGGTCTTATGGACAAAACCGCCCATAGCAAAAAGGCCTTCCCATTCGGGAAGGCCTTCAAATTAGTGGCGGAGCGGACGGGACTCGAACCCGCGACCCCCGGCGTGACAGGCCGGTATTCTAACCGACTGAACTACCGCTCCGCATTCGGTTAGC